>NZ_AKIK01000001.1:0-295 GCF_000309465.1 Poinsettia branch-inducing phytoplasma str. JR1 | reverse complement strand
TTTTTCAATAAAAAAAATTTAATAGTGTTATTTTCTAAAGCTTCAGGATAATTATAAATAACTTCTCTCATTCTTTTAAATAAAACATAAATAAGTCCATTGTCAAAATCAATACGAGTAACAACTCCTATTTCTTTTTCGTTTTCAACTTTTACTCTTCGGCCGATGAGACGATTATCATTATTATGTAAAGCCATATATCTACCAATTTATCCTTATTTCGGTAACTTTATGTTAAAGAATTATAAAGAAAAACAAAACATTTTATATAATTATTTTTTAAATTTTTCTTTAA
>NZ_AKIK01000002.1:0-18904 GCF_000309465.1 Poinsettia branch-inducing phytoplasma str. JR1 | reverse complement strand
GACTTGTAATCAGTAGGTTATTAAGGTTAATAAAAAATAATAATGCCTATGTAGCTCAGTTGGTAGAGCATCTGACTGTTAATCAGGAGGTCCTAGGTTCGAGCCCTAGCGTAGGCGCCAAACTATATTAAGATCAATGCAAAAAGGTCTTTTTTTATTATGTACGAATAAATATTAAGTTAATTTTTTATTTTCAAAAGTGGTTTTGGTTAAAAAAAAGATAAAAAAGTTATATGAATGAAAAAAGGAGATTTTTTTAATGACTCAACAAGTGTTTGAAACTACTTTTGAAAATAATTTATTAACTGTGGAAATAAATAAATTTGCTAAACAAGCGAACGGATCTGTTATGGTACGTTATAAAGATACTGTTATTTTGAGTGTTGCTGTTTCTAGTACGCAACACACAACTTTAAATTATTTTCCGTTGATGGTGATTTATCAAGAAAAACTGTATTCAGCTGGCAAAATACCAGGCAGCTTTACCAAAAGAGAAGGTAGATCGACTGATTTTGAAGTCTTAAACTCACGTTTAATCGACAGAGCTTTAAGACCTTTATTTCATAAAAATATAAAAAACGAAATTCAAATTATTAATACTGTTTTAAGTAATGATCATAATTGTAATAACGAAAATTTCGCTCTTTTTGGCAGTTCTTTGGCTTTATTAGTTTCTGATATTCCTTTCGTAGAAGCGGTTTCGGCTGTTTCTATTGGCAAGATCAAAGGCGAAATGGTTATTAACCCAAATTTAAAACAAAAAGAAATGTCTGATTTTTTATTAACTCTTTCAGGCACTCAAGATAGTTTGAATATGATTGAAGCAGTAGCGAAAGAAACTCCTGAAGAAGAATTATTAGAAGTGATGTTGTTGGGCCACGAAGTGATTAAAAAAATGTGTGCTTTTCAAGAAGAAATTCGCCAACAAATTGGTAAAGAAAAGATTGTTTTAGATATTCCAGAAACAAATGCAGCTTTATTCCAAGAAATAGATGAAAAATATCGTTCAGCCATAATCGCAATATTACAAGAAAATAATCAACAAAAAAAACAAAAAAACGTCTTATCTCAAAATCTTCAATTGTTAAAAGATGAAATTATGGCAGAATATAAACAAAAGAATTTTTTCAAAACTGTTGAGGAAATCGTAGTTCTTGATTTAGAACAACAAAAAAAATATTTAACCGAAATAGAAGCTATTTTTGACACTTTGTTAACGCAAGAAATTCGTAAAATGATTATTCATGAGAAAAAAAGAACTGATGGAAGAGAAATTGATGAAATCAGAACTATTGAAAATCAAGTGGGTTTATTGCCAAGAACACATGGATCAGCTGTTTTTACTCGTGGCGAGACCCAAAGTTTAGCAGTAGTAACGTTAGGTTCTTTAAGCGAAGGTAAAACGATTGATGATTTAACAGAAGATGCTAAAAAACGTTTTATGTTGCATTACAATTTTCCCGCTTTTTCTGTTGGTTCGGTAGGAAGATATATGTCTCCTTCTCGTCGAGAAATAGGTCATGGGATGTTAGCGGAAAAAGCATTATTACACGTCTTACCTTCAGAAGAAGAATTTCCTTACAGTATCCGCGTAGTATCCGAAATTTTAGAATCTAACGGGTCTTCTTCTCAAGCGACTATTTGTTCCTCTTCTATGGCTTTAATGGATGCTGGCGTGCCTTTAAAAAACGCTGTAGCAGGTATCGCAATGGGATTGTTTTACGATAACCAAGATGAATACGTTATTTTGAGCGATATTCAAGGTTTAGAGGACCAAAAAGGTGATATGGATTTTAAAGTCGCTGGAACTGCAAAAGGTATTACGGCTTTACAAATGGATATTAAAATCGAATCTATCGGTTTAGATATTTTAAAAACTGCTTTGAAAAAAGCGCGTTTAGGTCGTCTGCATATTTTAAATAAAATGAACGATACTATCGCTAAATCGCGTAAAGAATTGTCTCCTTATGTGTTAAAAATAAAAGTGATTAATATTCACACTAGTAAAATTCGTGATGTTATCGGAACAGGTGGGAAAATAATTTCTCAAATTATTGAAAATAACGATAATGTTAAAATTGATATAGAACAAGATGGACGAGTATTTATTATGCATCAAGATTTAGAAGTAGTGGAAAGAACATCTCATTATATTTTAAACTTGGTAAAGGACATCGAAGTCGGTCAAATTTTCGAAGGAGCCGTGGCTAAGATTTTAATGGATAAAAAAACTGGTCATTCTTTTGGCGCGATAATTCAACTTTTACCCGGAGTAGAAGGTTTTCTTCACATCAGCAAATTATCAGACAAAAGAGTTGATAAAGTGGAAGATGTGGTTAATATCGGACAAATGGTAACCGTACAATGTATCAATATCAATGAAAAAGGTAAAATCGATCTTTCGTTGAAGAAAAAACATTAATTTTGGATTATTAGTGTAAACAGACAAGAATATTGCGTGAAAATTTGTTAAAATATTAATGTTAAAAAATAATGGAAGGTGATCGAGGTTTAATATTGTTTTTAACAATATTAGGTTTAGGAAAGTCCATATTAGCACATGTTTAGGAAAGACATGTAGTGTTTGTGCTTAAGGAAAACAAGAACTTAAGGTGCTTAAATTCATTTAAGTAACGACTGTTTAAATTCTAAAAACTTATTCATAAGTTCATGAAAATAAACTTAAAGTGCCACAGAAACGAGTTAATTAGAAATAATTAAATGAAACGCGGTAAACTCCTCAAGCTAACAACCCAAAAAAATGGTAGGGGCACATGAAAATTGACGTTTCCTGTTTTTTTAATTATAGTTGGTTTTTGTGCTATTTTCGATAACGAAGGTAGAGGTAAATGATCACACTTGTTTGCAAAAACAAGAACAGAACATGGCTTATGCACATTATTTTTTTAACATAGAATCTTTTGAATAAAAAGATTCTTTTTTTCTTTAAACAAATGAAAATGTTTATTATACAATATAATTGGTCTAGTCTTTTTGAAGACGAAAGAAGAAGGATAATTGTTCATAAAAAGAAAGCTTGATTAATTTTTAAATTACCTTTGCAACAACATTGCAGCATTGTGTTTTAATTTTGACATCTTTTTCTTTTAATATGTTAAAATAATAGGTAAGTTTAACATCTTTTTTTGACGGATGAAAAGTAATTTTCTCTCAATTGCCTTTCTTTCTTTTAATTAAAATATGTTAATATTATCATCCAATAAAACTACTTAAGGTGGGAATGTTTTTGTTTTCTGCTGAATTATATTCAAAAATAAAAATTAAATAAAAAAAGGGGTTCAATGATTATTTATGAATAATGAAGAAAAATCATTAGAATTAGAACAAACAGTAATTAGAAAAAATAAAATAGAAGAATTAAAAAAAATTGACGTTGAACCTTTTAAAAACCATTTTGTTGTACAAAATAACGTTTCTGACTTATTGAAAAAATATAAACTTCTAGACAGAACCGAATTAGAGAATAACTTGATTAATGTCGCTGTGGCAGGTCGAATAGTTTTAAAAAGACTTCAAGGTAAAGCGGGTTTTTTTCAATTAAAAGATTTTGATAGTTCTATGCAAGTTTATGTGAATATAAAGTTAGTATCGTCATTATCTTTCACTATTTATAAAAACGCTGATTTAGGTGATATTGTCGGAATTGAAGGTTATTTGTTTAAAACTAAAACAGATGAATTAACGATTAAAGCTACTAATTTATTCCATTTAAGTAAAAGTTTAAAAGTTTTACCGGATAAACACAAAGGTTTAAAAGATAAAGAATTAATTAGAAAAAAAAGATATATTGATTTAATCACTAATCCCCGATCGATGGACACTTTTATAACTCGTTCCAAAGTAATTAAAGCGGTGAGAAAATTTTTTGATGATCGAGATTTTTTAGAAGTAGAAACCCCGATTTTACATTCTTTTATCGGCGGAGCTTCCGCTAAACCTTTTATCACTCATCATAACGCTTTAAGTTCTGATTTTTATTTAAGAATAGCTACAGAAATACCTTTAAAAAAATTAATTGTGGGTGGTATGAAAGCGGTTTATGAAATAGGTCGTATTTTCCGTAATGAAGGAGTAAATGCTACTCATAATCCTGAATTTACTACTATAGAAGCTTATTTAGCTTTTTCTAATATGCAAGGTATGATGGATTTAACCGAATCTTGTTTAAAAGATGTAGCACAAACTGTTTTAGGTCAATTAAAATTTGTGTACCAAGGGGACGAAATTGATTTTGGAACCTTCCATAAATATAATATGATTGATATTATTAAAGAAAAAACAGGGGTTGATTTTTACCAAGAGATGACTTTGGAAAAAGCGCAAAAAATAGCTCACCAGCATAAAGTACCTTTAGAACCTTTTTTTCAAAAAGGTCATATTATCGCCGCTTTTTTTGAGAAATTTGTGGAACCAACTTTAATTCAACCAACTTTTATTTACCATTATCCTTTTGAAGTAAGTCCTTTGGCGCAAAATAATAAGCAAGACCCAAGTTTTACGGATCGTTTTGAATTGTTTATCGCAGGTAAAGAAATAGTAAACGCTTTTAGTGAGTTAAATGACCCAATAGAGCAAAAAAAACGTTTTGAACAACAGTTAATACAAAAAGATTTGGGCGATGATGAAGCTGGGGAAATGGATGTCGATTTTATTGAAGCTTTAGAATACGGTTTACCACCAACTGGTGGGATGGGGATGGGCATTGACCGTTTAGTTATGCTACTCACTGATACTCCTAATATTAGAGACGTTATTTTATTCCCTCACTTTAAACATAATAACCAAATACTATAATTGTTTATTCATTCAGTCCAACCATTTTATGGAAAAAAGGAAATTGTTAAATGAACCAAAAAAAAATATATCACAACATTAAAGATTTATTTGTGTATTATTTAACCATTAGTAGCGATCAATCAAAAAACCAAAATTTGGAAAAGATTTTCTCGTTTTATGTTATTAAATTATCCGATAAAGTAACAAAAATGTTCACTCTTTATGAAATAGATCAAAATATCGATCTATTCCAGGAACAGTTAGAATTATGCCTTCAAACCGGAGATTTAGAATTTTTCTTACAAGAAAAAGAGATTAATATTATTCTTTTATTTTTAGAATCTTTTTATTTTGCTGCAGAAAAAATGATGATTTTAGAAAAAGAGAAGTATGCTTTATTTTTATTAGAAGCTGAGAAAAAAAATAAAAATCTTTTTGAAACTGAAGAACACAAGAGAAAATTGAAAAAAAATTTGAATTAATTTTAAAACTTTTTGGGATGTTTGGCGAAAGAAATAATATTAAAGATTTTAAAAATGAGGTTTTAAATTATGAGAGGTCTTTTTTATCTACAAAGTTTTTACAGTATCACTAAAAGTGTGAATTCTATTGAAAAATTAGTCCAAAAAGCTGTTCAAAATAATTATGATTTTGTGACTCTTAGTGATGATGAAAATTTATATGGTATGGTAGAATTTATCTCTGTTTGTGAAAAAAACCGTATTAAACCTGTTGTAGGGCTTAGAATTTTTGTTTCTTTGGAACGTCTTTTTAAAGGTCAAAAAATAGGTCTTTTGGTTTATGCTTCTAACGATATAGGTTTACGTCATTTGATTCAAATTTCTAATCTCATTCGTACTCGTGATAAAACTATTACTTTAGAAGAAATAAGCCATTTACAAGAAGGTCTTTTTTTTATTTTATCTAATATTGATTTTTTGCTGGCGGATTTATCCGCTCCTAATAAAATGCAACCTATTTTAGCCGCTTTTAAAACTCATTTAAAGTTGTTTTATGTGGGTTTTTCTTTGCAAAATATTCGTTTAGCTGCGATGGATGAACACTTTTTCTCTTTGGTGGAGAAATTAGAATTAACAGCGCTTCCGGTTCATAAAACTAATTATTTAGGACAAGAAGACCGAGAAAATTATGAATTATTGTTAAAATTATCTCATCCGGAGTCAGATGCAAAAAATAATATTTCTGATTTAGACGCTTTTTCTTTTCATTTTTTAGATAAAAAAGAATTTATTGCTCAATATGGTCCTTATTTTAATAAATATAAAAGTTTTTGTATCGATTTGGATACTTTAATTAAACCCATTCGTTATGACAAACTTTTTTCTCAAGAATTGCATTTGCCTCTTTTTAACAATAATAAGGGTCAAACTTCTTTTCAATATTTACGAGAAAAAACTTTTATGTCTTTAAATGTTAAACTTAAAAATCAACAAATAGATACTAAATTACATTCTGTAGCTCAATACCAAAAACAATTAGAAAAAGAATTAAAAATTATTGCCGATTTGCGTTATGAAGATTATTTTTTAATTGTGGCTGATTTTTTGGAATATGCTCGGAAAAAAGATATTTTGGTCGGGCCCGGAAGAGGTTCTTCTTCCGGTTCTTTAGTGTGCTTTTGTTTAGGAATTACGGAAGCAGATCCTTTAAAATATAACCTTCTTTTTGAGAGATTTTTAAATTATAAAAGAAAAACCTTGCCGGATATTGATCTAGATTTTCCGGATGAGAAAATTCATTTAGTAACTCAATATATCGCTGATAAGTACGGTTCCGAACATATCGCCAATATCATCACTTTTAACACTTTTACGGTTAAATCTTTAATAAGAGATTTAATACGTTTAAAAGAAATTAATCCCTTTTTTAACCAATATTTGCATAAAAATAAAGAAAAAGTGTTGTTGAAAATGGAAGGAATTCCTAAACTAACAGGAATTCATCCAGCAGGTATCATATTAAGCAAAGATAAATTATTTGATTTTTACCCACTTCAAAAGAATTATCAAACTAATTCACCTATTAAGTATCAAATGCAGTTAGAAAGCAAACAATTAGCTAAAATTGGGTTATTGAAAATTGATTTATTAAGTTTAAAAAATTTATCTTTAGTAGATAAAATTTTAAAACAAATTAACCAAAAAGAAAAGTTATTATGGCATGATATTCCTTTGGATAAAAAAGAAGTATATCATACTTTACAAACTGGTAATACGGATTATATTTTTCAATTGGAATCTTTTTCAGCTAAAATTGTTTTAAAAAAAATTAAACCTCAAACTTTTGAAGAATTAGTCGCTGTTTTATCTTTTAACCGTCCTGGCCCATTATCTTTTCTTGATTTATATTGCGCTAACCGTAAAAACAACCAAACTCGTTTTATTCATCCTGATGTGGACCGTGTTTTGCAAAATACTTATGGAGTGATTTTATTCCAAGAACAAGTTATGGAAATATCAGTGAGGTTTGCGGGATATGATTTAGGACAAGCTGAAATTTTGATGAGAAAAATGATTCAAAATAAAAATGCTTCTTTGCACAATGATACTTTGAAAAAAGATTTTATCAAAAATAGTGTGCAAAATAAAAAACATTCGTCCGCTTTATCCGCACAAGTTTATGATTATATCGTTAAATTTTCTAATTATAGCTTTAATAAAAGTCATAGCGTGGCTTATTCTTTAATTAGTTATCGAATGTCTTATTTGAAAACTTATCATTTGACGTCTTTTTATATAGTGATGTTAAATGAATATATTAAAAACGCGCCGGAAACAGCTAAATTACTCAAAGAAAGTCAAGATAAAATTGTTTTTATTAAACCTAATATTTTAGTAAGCGAAAGTCATTATCAAAACATTAATCAACAAATTGTAATGCCGTTGACTATTATTTATGGCATTAGTGAGGAAATTAGTCGTTTTATCGTTCAAGAAAGAAAAAAACAAAGTTTTAAGGATTTTTTTGATTTTAAAGTACGGTTGAAAAAAGTTTTAAATGATGAATTATTAAAAAATTTAATTTTTTCAGGTGTTTTGGATGTGTTTGGTTTAAATAGAAAAACTTTAATGAAAAGAGCTAAATTTGAACTTTTAGCTCATGAAATATATTTGCCTGGTTTTAGTAAAAAAACAGATGCTGAATATACGCCGGGAGAATTGAAAAAAGAAACTATCAAAGTTTTCGGTTTTGATGTAGACGCGATTATCGAACGTACGCCTCAAAAGAAAAAAATATTAAATAATGGAAATGGAATGGAAAAAATATGATGACTTTAATGGAAAAAATATCCTTTAATTTTCGCAAATATTTTGTTCATAAATCTTGGAGAATGAATAAATATTTTCGTTTAATGATGGTTTTAATGAGTTTTATTATTATATCTTTAATTATTGTCACTAAATTGGATAGAGCTGTTTATCAAAAGAACGAAATCAATTTTGATAATTTTTATAAAGTTTATGAAGTTAAAAAGGTTCAAAATGAAGATCGTACTGGTTTAGAAGAAACTACTATTAATTTAAAATCGATGTTTATCGGAGTAATTGTTTTTGTTTGTTATTTCGGTTTAAAAAAAGGCGCTTTTGGGGTCACTTTAGGAACCTTTTTAGGAGCTATTTTAGGAGTTTGGTTAGCTTTATTATTTCCTTCCTTTTTTTATTTTTTTGAATTAGTATGGAAATGGATGTTAAGGCTTTAATAATGGATGTAAAGACCTGCTTAATAGGTCTTTTTTTATATCTAGAAGGATTTACTTGGTAAAGAAACGCGGATAAAACTGTAGTTTATGTTATATTATAGTTAGTTGGAAAATAATTGGTGATTGTTCTTAGTTGATTCTTGATTTGTAAATTCTATGAAAGATGAGAAAATTTTGTCTTTTTAGAAATAAAAAGTACAAAATCATTGAAAATTAGCTTTTACTAATTATTTAATTTCGGGAAATAGCGAGAATTATTTATTGTGAAATTAAAATTATTAACCTCTTTAAACACTCAAAAACTCTATATTATATCTGTTAGTGGTGGAGTTGATTCTATGGTGTTATTAGATTATTTATTTCATCAAAAAATACCTTTACTTGTGGTTCATTTTAATCATTTAATGAGAGAAGAAGCCATTTTAGATAAAGAGTTGGTCTTTAATTATTGTCAAACTAAAAACATCCCTTTTCATTATTTTGAATTAGATTTACCTAAAAAAGATTTTCAGAATCAAGCGAGTTTATTAAGAAAAAAAAGGTTAAAAGAAATAGCGGTTAAATATGAAACTCGTTATTGTTTAACCGCTCATCATTTAGATGATTTAGCGGAAACTATTTTTTTAAAAATGATAAGAGGTAGTTCCTTATTAGGTTATAGTGGGGTTCAACCATCTTATCGAGAAGATGATATCTTTTTTTTAAAGCCTTTCTTATATTTGCCTAAAGAAGAACTTATTCGTTACGCTGTTGAGAAAAAAATACCTTTTTTAGAAGATCGTACTAATAGTTTAAACATTTATACTCGTAATAAAATTAGAAACCAAATTATCCCTCTTTTAAAAGAAGAACGTCATTTTTTGAAGAATATGGAGAAGTTTCATCAGCAAACAACTGAAGCGCATGATTTCATTCGCTCTCAAAGTCGACTTTTTTTAAGTCAACAAATTTTATCAGAGGCGTGGGATTTAGAAGCTTTTTTATTATTGCATATTGCTGTGCAAAAAGATATTCTTTTGACCTCTTTAGAAGATAAAAAGATTAGTAAAAATTTTACTTTAATAAATAACATTATTAAAGGTTTACAAAACCGTCATAAACCTAACATAGAATGGGATTTAAACAATGAGTGGTTCTTGATGAAACAATACGATCAATTATTATGGCAAAAAAAGACTCTTTTAGTTCAAGAAAACTTAGTAAAACCTTTATTATACGGTTGTGTAGAACCAAAATTATTATCTTTTTGCCAAGAACAAAAGATTCTTTTTTATGACGAAGGAAAGATAAAATTTCCTCTGGTTTTAAAACAAAAAGGAAATGGAGATATAGTGAAATTCCCTTTTGGGACGCAAAAATTAAAAAAATTCCTGATTAATAAAAAAATACCTTTATCAAAGAGAAAAAAGTTATGGTTAGTGGTCGACCAGAATAACACTGTCCTTTGGATTCCTCATTTATATATTAATCAAACCTTAGGCAAAACAAAAACTTTTAATTTAGGGATAAATTCTGTATAATTGATATGAATAAAAAAACATTTATGAAAGTTTATTTTTATTGTTAAAAAAGATTTAACAAAGGAAAAAGAAATAAATAAAGGAAATGGAGTTTATGGAGTTTATTAAGTTATGGGATCCTGATTTATCGGGTTATTTAGCTACTTTTGGCAGTTTTCTAACCGGTCTTTTTACTGGTTTTGTGGTTGCTTTGTTATTGTATATTTTTGTTAGTATTAAGAATTTTAATAAAAGATCTAAAATTCATAAAAGTAAATACGAAATAACTGATGAGGAAATCAATCAATTAATCAAAGATACGCAAGAAGAATTCAAAAATAATATGAATGAAAAAAAAGATGAATTTATGATGATTTTATATCAAAGTGTGCGTAAATTGATTTTTGAGACATCGCATAAATTTTATCCTGATTCGCCTTTCCCTTATTTAGAAATCACTTTGGATGAATCTTTAACTTTCATGAAATACTTGCAACAAAGAATTGATGAATTGTTTGAAAATAAGATGGTCCGTATGTTTAAAAAAATGACTTTAAGGCGCATTTTTACTTTAAAACAAAAATTAGTGGATAAAAAATATATTGATAAATATAAAAAAACCAATAAGGCGATTGGTTTTGTTACTGGGACTTTGAATTTGATCAATCCTTTCCATTGGGCTAAAAAACTTTTTTTCAACAGATTTTATAAAAGTATGTTTGAAAAAATAGGTTGTGCTATTTTAGTGATTGTAGGAGAAGAAGTGTATAAAGTTTATAGTAAAACTATTTTTACCTCTGAACAAAATTTAGAAGATTATTTGAAAGAATTGCAAGAAGCAGTAAAACATCAAGAAAAAGAAGAAAAAAAATAAAATCTTTTTTATTGCGTGGAAATAAACAAAGAGAAAGAGTGGTTATAAAATAATGGTCGTTATTAAATGGTTTCCAGGACATATGAAAAAAACTTTAATAGAAATTAAAATGAATATCAAATTTGTGGATTTCATTTTAATTGTGTTAGATGCTCGAATTCCTGTTTCTAGTATGAATTTGGACCTACTAAAAGCTCTTAATAATAAACCTGTTTTAATTTTATTTAATAAAACCTCTTTAGCGGATGTTGATAAAAACCATCTTTTTGTGGATTTTTTTAAACAAAAAAAAGTATTTACTTTAAATATTGATGCAAAAACTAATTTGAATATTAATAAAATTTATCCTTTGATGCAGTCTATTTTAAAAATTAAAAAATTTCCGGTTCATAAAAAAATTTTAAAATTGATGATTGTGGGAGTGCCTAATGTAGGTAAATCGACTTTAATTAATGCTTTATCACATAGAAAAGCGTTTAAAACAGCGAATACTCCTGGAGTTACTAAAAGACTGCAATGGATTACTTTAAATAATAATATGAAATTATTAGATACTCCTGGAGTTTTGTATCATAATTTTACTGATCCACAAATAGGTTATTCATTAGCTATTTCTGGTTGTATTAAACCCACTTTATTGCCTAAAGAGATTTTAGTGGAATATTTATTAACTTACTTGAAAAAACACTATAAAAACCGTTTAAAAAGAATGTTTAAACTAGATGATAAAGAATTAGAAGAAGAAAACTTATTACCTCTTATCGCCCAAAAAGCTAATTTTTTATTAAAAAAGAATGTTTTAGATGAGAATAAATTGTTAGAAATGATTGTGCATAAAATAGGTAATAATAAAAAAGAAAAATTTAATTTTGATCTCGATTTAATTAGTACGTTAAAATTTTAAAATTATAGAAAGAGCATTAGGACAAATGAAAACGCAAGTGATTATTGTTGAATCGCCTTCTAAAGCTAAAACTCTTAATAGTTATTTTGATAATAAAATTTTAATTCTCTCTTCTAAAGGCCATATTAGAGATTTATCTTTAAAAGGCAAAAACCGTTTAGGGATTCATATTGAAAAAGATTTTTTACCTGATTATAAGATTATTCCGAAACAAGAAAAACTAGTTAAAGATTTAATCCGTTTAACTAAAGGCAAAGAAGTCTTGTTAGCGACTGATCCAGATCGTGAAGGAGAAGAAGCTATTGCTTGGCATTTAACGCAAGTTTTGAATTTAAAAACGACTGATAAAAACCGTATCTTTTTTACGGAAATAACGAAAGATGTGGTTTTGGATGCTTTTAACAAGCCTTCTGTGATTAATCAATCCTTAGTTGATTCTCAAGAAACACGTAGAATGTTAGACCGTATAATGGGCTTTAAACTGTCTCGTTTAGTGAAAAGAATTAAATCCCAATCGGCTGGTAGAGTTCAATCAGTGGCTTTAAAATTAATCGCTGAATTAGAACAAGAAAGAGAAAAATTTATTCCTGAAGAATATAATTTAATTAAAGCTCTTTTTGAGACTTTTGAAGCCTCTTTAGTGGTCAAACCGAAAGATAAAAAAATTAAAAGCGAAGAAGCGGCTCAAATAGTAGAGCAAATAAAAGATCAACCTTTTCTTTTAAAAGAAATAGTGGAGACAAAAGTGGTTAATAAACCACCAAAACCTTTTATTACTGCTTCCTTACAACAAGAAGCTTTTAGACATTTATCAATGAACGCGAAACAAACGATGAGTAATGCGCAAAAACTGTATGAAGGAATTGAAATAGAAGGAAAACCGGTAGGTCTGATTACTTATATGAGAACTAATTCTTATCGTTTATCTATGTCTTTCATGGAAGAAACTAAAATTTTTATTAAAGAAAAATATGGCCCAGAATATTTGGGAACTTATCAAAAACCTAGCCAAGATAATATTCAAGATGCACATGAAGCTATTAGAATCACGGATATTAAAAAAAATCCGGAAAGTTTAACTAAATATTTAAATAAGTATCAATTATCTTTATATAAAATGATTTATGAACGGACTTTGACTAGTTTGATGGCTAACGCTGTTTTCAATAAAATACAATTATTGTTTCATGTCAAAGATTATGTGTTTAAAACCGAAGGTTTAACGGTCTTATTTGCTGGTTGTTATCAAGGGCTAGATACTAATACTTTTAAAAATGATTTTTTACCAGATTTAGAGGTTAACAAAACTTATTTACCGCAAGAAATAACGACTCTGCAAAAATTTACTACTCCGCCTGCTCGTTTTAATGAAGCTTCTTTGATTAAAACTTTAGAACAATTAAAAATTGGTCGTCCTTCGACTTATTCTACCATCATTGAAACTTTAAAAAAAAGGTTTTATGTGACAGTAGAAGAAAAAAGATTTTTTTGTACGGAACAAGGTTTTTTAACTAAAAACCTTTTAGACCAATATTTCAATTCTTTAATTAACATCGAATATACGGCTCAAATGGAAGAAAATTTAGATAAAATCGCTTCCGGCCAATTAGATAAAACCACTTTTTTAAAAAAATTTTATTACTTGTTTCAAGAAATATATGCCATAGCGGACCAAAAAATTGTTGCTAGCAAACCAGTTTTAACAGGAGACAAATGTAGTGTTTGTGGCGAATTATTGGTTAAAAGAAGAGGTCGATATGGGGATTTTTTGGGTTGTAGTGCTTTTCCCAAATGTAAAAACATCATTCCTTCTAAAGAAAAAACTCCGTCTTTGCCGCCGGTTTTAACTAAAC
This sequence comes from Poinsettia branch-inducing phytoplasma str. JR1, assembly GCF_000309465.1. Lineage (NCBI taxonomy): Bacteria > Bacillati > Mycoplasmatota > Mollicutes > Acholeplasmatales > Acholeplasmataceae > Candidatus Phytoplasma > Poinsettia branch-inducing phytoplasma. Next base: position 5,256 of record NZ_AKIK01000002.1, on the reverse strand, counting down.
ATAAATGCGATTTCTGTGGAACTTTTTTAGTGAAAAGAAAAGGTCGATATGGGGAGTTTTTAGGTTGCAGCAATTTTCCTAAATGTAAAAAAATTGTTTCTTTAAAAGACATAGAAGCTCAAAAAATAGAAAAAGAAAAACTCTTTTTCTAAAAAGTTTTTATTCAAAAAAGACTGATGTTTTTATATAATATTAGTTATACAAGAATATTTATTATTTATTCATCATGCATGTAAAACAATAGATTAATTTGTTCTGATTTATCTTCTTCTTTATAGCTTGTTTTAAAGAAAATGATCTATTAAAGGGCCAAATTATTAAAAAAAGGTGTTGGTAAAATATGTGGAATTTTTTAAAAAAAATATTTACTAAAAAAACGGTTAAAAAAGACATTTTAGGAGTTAAAAAATTAGATAATAATTTATCCCAATGGGCCCAAGAAGTGCAAAAAAAGAGCTCTTTTCATCCTTCTTTTTTAGAAGATTTAGAGATTTTATTAATTAAAGCTGATGTAGGGATCAAAACAGCGAAACATTTAATAGCTAATATTAAAAATCGTTTAGAACACAAACCTCTTCAAGAATCTTCTGCTTTTATCGCGTTAACGATGGAGGAAATTGTGGGTTTATATGAAAAAGAATCTTATGATAACGAAGAAAAAGCTTTATCTGACGAAAAGACTGATAAAACCAATAATGCTTTAAATAAGCAAGAAAAGGTTGCAACAACGACTAAAACTATTAATGCCGATAAACCGCAAATTTATCTCTTTATGGGTGTTAATGGGGTAGGCAAAACGACCACTATTGGTAAGTTAGCCAGCAAATTAACCACCGAAGGGCAAAAAGTGCTTTTAGTGGCTGGTGATACTTTTAGAACTGGAGCAGTCGAACAATTAAAAATTTGGGGCGAAAGAACGAAAAGTGAAGTCTTTTTCAAAGAAGGAAATATCAGCCCTTCAGCGGTTATTTTTGACGCTTTGGTTTATGCGGAAAAAAATGCTTTTGATGTGGTTTTATGTGATACTTCAGGCCGTTTACAAAATAAAGTTAACTTAATGAAAGAGTTAGAAAAAATCAAAAAAGTGATTCAAAAAAAATTCCCTCAAGGTCCGCATGAATCTTTTTTAGTGCTGGACTCTATGACAGGTCAAAATGGCCTGAATCAAATTGATTTATTTAACCAAAGTATTTCTTTAAGTGGTGTTATTTTGACTAAAATGGATGGAGCGGCTAATGGTGGTTTAATTTTAGCTATTAAACATCTTTACAATCTAGAAACTAAATATCTCGGTATGGGCGAAAATCCTAATGATTTATTCGCTTTTGATATTAGAACTTTCATTCACAACTTATTTATCAAAGACTAAGTCGCTTCCGACGAATATTTATGACAAAAAAATTAACAATTGTTTGATATTTCTCAAAAATGATTTAAAAAGTATGACAAAAACACTACAATTAACATATAAAAAATTAACCAAAGACGCTCCGAAAATGAAAGGACATTCAAAAGATGAGTATTTTAAGCAGAAGTTTTCAAAAAATTATGGATACCATTAAAGGTAAAAAACATATTCAAGAAAAAGATCTTGAATTGATGATGAAAGACATACGTTTATCTTTTTTAGAAGCGGATGTTAATTATGATGTTATTACTCATTTTAACCATTTAATCAAAGAAAAAGTGGTTGGTAAAGAAGTCTTAAAAGGGCTTGAACCGCAACAACAAGTGGTAAAAATTATTAACGAGGTTTTAACGACTGTTTTAGGTTCTAAAAATATACCTTTACAACTTAATAATCCTTATGATGTGGTTTTATTAGTAGGGCTTCAAGGGAGTGGTAAAACCACTACCGCTGGTAAATTAGCTTATTTTGTGGAAAAAAAATTAAACAAAAAAGTTTTATTAATTGCTGCTGATACATATCGTCCCGGAGCAGTAAAACAATTAGTGGGTATTGGGGAGAAAATTAACATTGATGTTTTCTTTCAACAAAACACAACTACTATGAATATTATTGATAATGGTTTAAAATATGCTCTTCATAATGGTTTTGAAACAGTTATTATCGATACTACTGGTCGTTCCGCTTTAGACCAAGATATGTTGGATGAAATTAAAACTATTAAAGAAAAAGTAAAACCAAGTGAAACTTTAATTGTGGCTGATTCTCTGTTAGGCCAACAAGCTTCTGTTGTGGCGAAAGGCTTTCATGAAGCTCTTCATGCAACCGGGGTTATTATGACTAAAATGGATGCTGATATTAAAGGTGGATCGGTTTTATCTATCAAATATGTAACTAATTTACCGATTAAATTCATGTCTTCTTCTGAAAAACATGATGATGATAATTTTGAAATTTTTTATCCGGATAGAATGTCTTCACGTCTTTTAGGAATGGGAGATATGTTAACTTTAATCGAACAAGTAGAAGATAAAGTTACTTCCGAACAAGATAAAAAACTAGTGGATCGTTTATTGCAAGACGATTATAATTATCACGACTTACAAAAACAATTCAAACTTTTAAAAAAAATTGGTTCTATGAAAAAGATTTTAAATTTTATTCCTGGAATAGGTTCTAAAATAAGAAATATGCCAATGTTAGATAAAGATATTATTACCCAATTTGAAACTATTATTCAAAGCATGACTAAAGAAGAGCGCTTACAACCACAATTAATACAATCTAATAATCGTCGTCGTTGTCGTATCGCGAAAGGTTCCGGCAATAAATTAAAAGATGTTAATTTATTAATTGATTTTATTGAAAAACAAAAACAAATTTCTAAAAAAATGGGTAATATGGAACTTGATAATTTAAGCGCTTTAGATAACCCTGAAGAATTATTAAAACAATTTATGGATCAAAATTAAAAAAAATTTTTTACTTTTTTAAAGAAGCTAAGATAAAAACGGAGAATTATAAAAGCAATGCAATATTTAATCTTGGTAGACGGAAATTCTTTAATGTTTAGAGCTTATTACGCTACCGCTTATAGTCAACAAACACCTACTTTAAACTCTCAAGGAAAAAATGTAAACGCTTTGATGGTTTTTATTAATATGTTTGAAAAAATTTTAGAAAAAACTCATCATCATATTTGTGTGGCTTTTGATTCTCCTGACAAAACGCAAAGACATGGAATTTATGGAGATTATAAAAAAGGTCGTCCGATTACTCCCCAAGATTTAATTGACCAAATAGATTTAATTAAAGAATATTTAACTCTTTCAGGTGTTAAACATCATGCTCAACCAACTTATGAAGCTGACGATATTATCGCTACTTTAGCCAAACAAGCGAGCGATAAAAACATTGCTACCATTATTTATTCTAGCGATAAAGATTTTTTACAATTAATTGATGAAAATATAACTGTGATTTTAATTAAACAAGGTTTGAAAAAAGTAGTTTATTATGATATCCCAAAATTATGGGAAGAATATCAGTTAAAACCCGCTCAAATAGTGGATTTTAAAAGTTTAGTGGGAGATTCTTCAGATAACATTAAAGGAGTGCCTTCTGTAGGTCTTAAAACGGCTATTAAATTATTAAACCAATTTGGTAATTTAGAAAATATTTATCTTAATTTAGAACAACTAGCGCCTAAACTAAAAGATAATTTAAAAAACTTTCAAGAAAAAGTTTTTTTGAATCGTTTTTTAATTACAGTCAACACTTTAGTGCCTTTAACTTTTGATTTAAAAGAAACAGAATTAACTACTTCTAAAAACGCTTTATTAATTGCTTTTTTACAAAAACATGAATTAAAAAAAATTATGTTACAAAAAATTAAAAAAGAATTTTAAAGACATAAAAAAAGACCTTTTAAAAGGTCTTTTTTTATTTATGGTGATGTGAATTTTTTTTCTTTTTAATTTTGGCTGTTATGCCGTAAGCGGAAGCTCCGGAAACAGCAACTACCATAGTTAAAACCCAGAACCATATTTCGGTTAACCAATTAGAATCAGAAATGTTTTCTTGTGGAGAATTATAAACAGTTTTATAAGTTAAATTAACTGAAGATCCGGGATTATAATTATTGCTATCCGGTTTAGTTTTTACAACTGCTTGAGTGGTGTAATTCTTAGGATCTAAAACTACTTCTACATCTTCTTTCAAAACTTTATTATATTTTTGTGTTATTTGGTTTAAAACTTCCTCTTTTGTGGGTTTTTGCGGATCCGAACAAACTACATTACCTATTTCGCCGGAAGTGATGATGGTGGATAATTCTGGTAGTCTAGTAACAGTTTTATAAGTTAAATCCACTTCAGAACCGGGATTATAACTCACACTATCGGTGTTAGCCTTTGCTACTGCGTTAGTGGTGGGGTTCTGAGGGTCTATAACTACATTTACTTCATCTGGGATGAAGGTATTGTATTTTTGAGTTATTCGGTTTGAAATTTCTTCTTTTGTGGGCGTTTTAGGATCAGAACAAACTACATTACCTATATTGCCGGAAGTGATGACTTGAGAAAGATCTACCGGTTCAAAACCAGTGGAATAATTTAGGTCAGCTTGTCCTTTGTAGGGATTATTTTGAGGATCCGGATTAGACGGTAAAAGAGAAGCTTTTTTGTAAGGCCATAAAGTATCAAATACGACTTTAATGTGAATATCATCAATTTGATTATTGGGGTTGTTGGTGTGAACTGCTTTTAAAATTTCGTTTCTTGTGGGTTGTTTAGGGTCGGCACATTGAATAGAACCTAAATTTGTATTAATAATTACATCCTTCAAGTCTTTTTGGTCGCTGTAATAAGCATTTAATAAGTGTGTTCTTTCTGTGTTTAAAAATAAAAAAAATAAAATTAAAAATAATCTTCTTGTGTATTTTATTATTGAGTTATGTTTCAAACTTTTTTTATATACCATAGAATATTTTTGTCTCCTTATTTTTGTGCCTTAAAAGAGGCCACATTAATAATTATACAACAAAAGCTTTTAAAAGACAAATGAGAGATTTTTAAGGCTAAAAAAGAGCGTTTTTAGCGTCTTGTGATTAAAGCTAATTATTTGATTGATCGACTTTAAAAGAGGTTTCTTTTTGTTGGTTATCTTTTGGATACAAACGCTATCATTTGATATATAATTAACTTAATTTAAATCTTTTTAATGGTTAACTTATGAATAGCATTTGTTTCTGGTGGTTTTTTTATTTATTAAAATATTATTTTTAATTCCATTTACTTCAATTTTAAAATATCATTTTATTTTGACAAAAAAATATAAAAATTAGGAGA
>NZ_AKIK01000003.1:0-3711 GCF_000309465.1 Poinsettia branch-inducing phytoplasma str. JR1 | reverse complement strand
GATAAATAATAAATATTTATCTTTTTTTATTTATTTATGTCTTCTAAAAGTTTATCAATATGTTTGCCATAAACTAAAGATTGATCATATTTAAAAATTAAATTAGGAATTTTTTTAATATTTCTGATTTTTTTAGCTAATTCCATGCGAATTTCTTTTTTATGTTCTTCTAAAGCTTCAGCCGCTAAAGCCACAGTTTTTTCGTCATCTTTTAAAAGAGTATAATAAATATTACTAAAGGATAAATCTTTAGTTAAATCAACATCAGTGACATTGATATACCCTATTTGATCGTTTTTAACTATTTGATTAATTATAAAAACTATTTCTTTGTGAATTAAATTCGCTGTTCTTTCGATTGTAATACTCATATTATTTACACTACTTTCTCCATTTTAGAGGATTCTATTATATCATCAACTTGAAAAGTGTTGAAATTATCTAAAACAATACCACATTCATGGCCTTGTTTGGCGCTATTGATATTATTTTTTAAATGTTTTAAAGAAATTATTTTGCCTTCGTAAATCACTTCCTTATTACGGATCACTTTCGCTAAAGAATTGTTAAAAATAGTTCCACTAGTAACATAACAACCCGCAACATGACCGATAGAACTAATATAAAATATTTTTCTAACTTCAGCTTGACCCATCATTTTTTCTTCAAAAACAGGTTTGATTAATTTTTTCAAATCAATTTCAATATCTTCCATCATTTTATAAAGAATTTGATAAGTTTTAATTTCTACTTTAGAATCTTGAGCAAACTTAAGCAAATCATTATTTAAAGGAGTATTGAAATTGATTAATAAAGCTTCAAAAGTTTTAGCTAAATTGATATCATTAATAGTTACCATCCCTACAGAAGCTTTAATAAAATTAATTTTCACTTCTTCAGTAGACATTTGCCCTAAAGCTTTTTGAATCGCTTCAATACTTCCTTGAGTATCAGTTTTTAAAATGATGTTTAAAATTTTAGTTTCGTTTTCATCTTCTAATTCAAAAACATTATCATTGTAAGCTGCTGTTTCATCTAAAAGAGCGTATTTTTTTTCTTTCGCTAAATGTTGCCTTTCGTCTGCCATGCGTTTCGCGACTTTTTCATTCTGAACTAACATAAAATGATCGCCAGCTTGAGGCACTTGTTTTAAACCAGAAACTACTACTGGTTGCGAAGGAACCGCTTGTTTAAGACTTTTCTTTAAATCATCTTCTATAGAGCGTATTTTACCATAAGTTTCACCGACAACAACCACATCACCGATTTTTAAAATTCCGTTAGTAAGAATTAAAGTAGCTAAAGGACCTTTATTTTTGATCAAACTAGCTTCTAAAACCGTTCCTTCGGCTTTTTTTGTTAAATCAGTTTGAATGTTTTTAATATCACTCATTAACAAAATCATTTCTAATAAGTTGTTTAAACCTTTTTTTTTAAGAGCCGACATTTCAATATAAGGAGTATTGCCGCCCCATTCTTCAGGTAATAAGCCATAATTAGATAATTCAGTCATAATGTTTTCTTTTTTATTGTTCAATTTATCGATTTTATTAATAACAACAATGATATCCACATTAGCCGCTTTTGCATGTTCTACAGATTCAATAGTTTGTGGTTTAACTCCGTCATCGCAAGCTACCACTAAAACACAAATATCAGTGACTTTAGCCCCTCTAGAACGCATTTGTGAAAAAGCTTCATGACCTGGACTATCGATAAAAGTTATTTTATTATCATTATAACTAATTTCATAAGCTCCGATATGTTGAGTAATCCCTCCAAATTCTTGGTCTACTACACGAGTTTGTCTGATAGAGTCTAATAAAGTTGTTTTGCCATGGTCCACATGTCCCATAATAGTCACAATAGGAGCTCTTTTAGTCAATTTAGTGTTCTCTTTTTTAGCTTTACCTTTTTTTTGATCTGGATCAACTTGAGGAGAATAAATGATTTTAAGGTTTAATTCTAATCCCAAAAGTTCAATAGTTTCTCGATCTAAGGTTTGATTAATATTCGTTTTAACACCCATTTGTAATATTTTTTTAATTAAAAAAATATTAGAAACTTGTAAGTGTTTAGCTAAATCTTGAACTGTGTGTTTAGGATTGAAAACATAACTTGTTACTCCAATAGTTTCGTTATCAGTCGCTTTTTCTTCTTTTGGATTTTTTTCTAAATTCATATTTTTCTGTTCTCCTTTGAATAGTATTTTTCTTCTCTTATCAATTTAACAAATCCCAAAGTTGTTTATAAATCTTTTCATCAACAAAAGATTTTAATTTTTTGTCTAAAAGTTTTTTTTGTTGAATTAACAAAAGATTTTCATTATTTAAAATAAAATAAGCACCTCTTCCGGGTAGTTTTTGTTCCAAATCAAGAGAAATAACGCCTTGGTTGGAAATCGCTACACGAATTAACTCTTTTTTGGGTTTTTTTTGACAACTAGCGATGCAAGTTCTTAAAATATCTTTAGGCAAGAATGCTTTTTTCACCATAACGATTAAATCATTCTACTTCTTCTTGTTGGGATAAGGTTTGAATGTTAATGTTCCATTTAGTCACCTGAGTAGCTAATTTAACGTTTTTGCCTAATTTACCAATTACTAAAGAAACTTGATCGTCAGCAACCACAACAGACGCTGTTTTATTTTTTTCGTTAATAGCGGTAATTTTAAGAATTTGAGCCGGTTGAAGAGAGTTAGTTATCAATTCTATCGGATCAGAACTCCATTGAAATAAATCAATCTTTTCACCCTTTAAAATGTTAACCACACTTTTTATTCTACTTCCACCTTCACCGATACAAGAACCAATAGGGTCTACTTTAGGATCGGTAGAAATTAAGCCTATTTTAATTCTGTCTGATGGTATGCGCGCTATTCCCATAATTTTAATGATGTCTTCTTGCACTTCTGGAACAAATTCTTTTAATAATTCAACAACAAAATTAACATGGACTCTACTAACGAAAATTTTAGGCATTTTAGTAGTATTTTGAACTTCTACGACAAAAACTAAAATTCTTTCGCCAATATGAAAATTATCATTAAGAAGGGTTTCTTTTTTAGATAATAAGGTATTGATTTCTTTTTCTAATTCTAAAGTGTAGAAATAATCGCTTTCCGCTATTACTTTGCCGCTGATTAATTTGTTTTCATAATTTTTAAAAAAATTATAAATGGTTTCTCTTTTTTGTTTGATCAATTCTTCGTTAAATTTATTTTTAAAATCTTTACTCGCATAAAAATTAAAATCTTTCGGATCAACTTCAATTTCGATAATATCTCCTACTTGTGCGTCTTCTTTTAATTTTTGCGCCTCCTCTAAATCAAGGCAACTATATTCATTAGCGTTTAGCGTTTCTTCGTCGTTAGAATCAATTACTAAATATTGTTTATATAAAAAAATTTCATCATATTCTGGAGTAATTTCTGTACGACAACTTTTAACTTGGTAATTTTTTTTACAACCAGAAACTAAACCCTTTTTAAAAGATTGAATAGTCTGTTCACGAGTTAGTTCGTATTCTTGAGATAATTGATCTATATTATTTAAAAATTCTTTATTTTTCAAAAAAAACCCTCCTTTTCTGAAATATTTTCCTTTGTAAATGGGAATAAAATTAAAAAAGTGATTATATAAAATAACCACTTAACAAGAAATATTATATATAATCTAAATTAACATTTTATTACTAATTATAGTGTATCA
>NZ_AKIK01000004.1:0-3558 GCF_000309465.1 Poinsettia branch-inducing phytoplasma str. JR1 | reverse complement strand
GGTATATTTTTTATAATAAGAATTTCATCTAATAAGAAAAAATATACTTTTTTAAACAAAAAATTAATTATTTGGCGCATAAAAACAATCCAAATGAATCAATTTTGTTTTATTTTGCAGAAAAAAGAGAAATAACTTTTCTCTATTTAATAAAAAACTTATTTGTTCAAAGATTAAACAAGTTGTATGATCGCCATAGGGGCGGCGTCGCCTTTGCGAGATTCAGTTTTGATAATTCTAGTATAACCACCCGGTCTGTCTTGATATTTGGAAGATAATTCGTTAAATAACTTTTGTAAAACGGTTTTATCTTCGTCTATTTTTTTGTCAAACATTAAAAGAGATGCTTGCCTTCTTGCGTGTAAAGTGTTTTTTTTACTTAAAGTTATAGATTTTTCAACTACTCTTCTCAACTCTTTAGCTTTAGAAAAAGTAGTTACAATTTGTTCGTTCACGATCAAACTAGAAACTAAACTTCTTAATAAAGATTTTCTTTGAGGGGTAGTACGTCTTAATTTACTGTAACCCATTTTTTAATTTTAACCCACTTTCTAAAAAAATATTTTATTTGTTGTTTATTGGCATATCGAAACGAAGTTCTAATTCGTTCATTTTTGCTTTTAATTCATCAAAAGATTTTTTACCTAAACTGTTTAATTTAGAAATATCTTTTTCTTTTTGACTCACTAATTCTTTTACAGTATTAATGCCTGATCTATTCAAACTATTTAATAGTCTCGCAGACAAGTCTAATTGTTCGATTTTCAAATCTAAAGCATGATTGTAATTTTCAATTTCTGCTTCATAAATAAAGTCATTTTGTTGTTCTTGTTCACATAAATTCACTAAAACATTAAAATGATCTGCTAAAATTTTAGAAGCTGTAGATAAAGCTTGTTTAGCGGTAATAGCTTTATTAGTTTCGATATCAACTACTAACTCTTCTTTGTTACTTAACTTTTGTTCCACAGTGTAAGTTGTTTTTACAACTGGCGTATATAAAGAATCGATCGCTATAACTCCAAATTGGTTTTTATTAAAAACCTTGTTATTCGCAGCACTTTCATAACCAATGCCTCTTCTTACTGTCGCTTGCATACGGAAACGAGTGTTTTCTGATACATGAGCTATTACTTGATCTTTATTAATGATATCAACTCCATCAACAACATTAAAATCTGCAGCTGTTACTGTTTTTTCGCCTGTAATATCGATTTCCAACTTTTGTTCAAAATCTTCATCTTGAGAATCAACAGCAATAACGACTTTTTTTAAATTTAAAATGATAGTCATAATATCTTCATAAACACCGTCCATAACAGTAAATTCATGTTCTGCACCATCAATGCAAACATTTACAATAGCGGCACCTGGTAAAGAAGATAATAAAACTCTTCTCAAAGAATTTCCAATTGTAGTTCCGTATCCTTTTTCTAAACGTTGGATAACGAATCTTTTATCAAAAACATCATCATTTTCATTGTCAACTAACATAATAGGTCTTAAAAATTTTAATTTTTTCATTTTCTACTCCCTTAATTAACCACGAGGACGTTTAGGTGGTCTGCAACCATTATGAGGAATAGGAGTAACATCTTTAATAGCAGTAATTTCTAAACCTGATTCTTGTAAAGAACGAATAGAAGTTTCTCTACCTACTCCTGGACCTTTAATAAAGACTTCAACTTTTTGCATTCCTTGATCTTTAGCGAATCCTGCTACTTTTCTAGCTACTTGTTGAGCTGCAAAAGAAGTTGATTTTCTACTCCCTTTAAAACCTAAAGAACCTGCACTGCTCCAAGTGATTACATCGCCTTCTAAATCAGTAATAGTCAATATGGTATTATTAAAAGTAGTATGAATATGAGCTATACCAAAAGGAACATTTTTTTTAATTTTTTTACGCTTTATGCGTTTTTTTTGAGCCATTTATTATCTCCCTCTTTTCGCGTTCTTATTACTTTTTTTATCTTTATTAATGCTTGAAAACAGTTTTTTACGATTTTTCTTAGCCGTCTTAGCGTTGTTTCTAGTTTTTTGTCCTCTTACTGGTAAGCCATTACGGTGGTGTTTTCCTCTATCACAACCGATTTCCATTAAACGTTTAATATTTACTAAAACAGTCTCACGTCTTAGAGCGCCTTCACTCATTTTACTTAATTCATTTCTTATGCTAGATAATTGTTCTTCAGTTAAATCTTTAACGCGAATATTTTCATCTATATTTAATTCGCTTAAAATTTGCTGAGAAGTTTTAAGTCCAACACCATAAATATAAGTAAGTGAAATAACTACTCTTTTATCGCGAGGAACATCTATTCCTGCAATTCTTGCCATTTACAAACTCCTTTCCCAATTACCCTTGTCTTTGATTATTGCGACGATTTTTTTTATTTATAATATAAACTCTTTTTTTGCGACGCACAATAATGTCATCAGGACTACGTTTTTTAACAGAAGCTCTAACTTTCATTTTAAATATCTCCTTTTATTTAAAAAAATATTATTATCTTTTATCGATATAACGATAAACAATACGCTTTTTAGAATCTACTTTAACTTTATCACCTAACAAAATACGAATGTTATTAATACGTATTTTGCCTGAAATATAAGCAGTAATAATGTTTTTATTAGAAAGTTCTAATTGAAATCGAGCATCAGGTAAAATGCCAACTACTATAGCATCATAAAATTCAATAATATTTGAATTAACCATATTTATTTTTATTTTCCTATTTCTTTGTTTATGTTAATGTTAAAATTTCATATCCGTTTTCGGTCACTAAAACTGTGTGTTCAAAATGAGCACTTAAGCTTTTATCTGCTGTTATAGCAGTCCAACCATCATTCAATATTTTAACTTCTTTAGTGCCTAAAGTAAACATAGGTTCAATGCAAAAAGTCATTCCTGGTTGTAAAATGTAATCTTTATCAACAAAATCAAAATTAAAAATATAAGGTTTTTCATGCAATTGCAAACCAATTCCATGTCCTGAAAAAACCTCAACTATACCGTATTTATTCTTTTTACCAATTTCAAAAATAGCTGCAGAAATATCAGAAATGCGATTTCCTGGTTTAACTTGTTTTATTCCAGCGAATAAAGACTTTTCAGTGTTTTCCAAAAGAGTTGCTACTTTTTTAGAAACTTTACCGATGGCGTAAGTCCAAGCTGAATCAACGTAATAACCTTGATATTTGATCCCCATATCAATCGTAATGATATCGCCTTTTTTTAAAATTTGTTTTTTAGATGGTATTCCGTGCACGATAGCTTCATTAACGGAAGTACACATATAACCATCAAAACCTTTATAACCTTTAAAAGCGGAAACTACTCCATGTTTTTCAATCAATTCACGAGCAATCATATCTAAAGCAAAAGTAGAAACGCCTTCTTTTAAAGAAAGGATTAAATCTTTTCTTATAGAAGATAAAATTTGACCTGCTTTTCTCATTATAGCAATTTCATTCTCTGATTTAATTATTATCATAAAGGGTAACCTGCCTTAAATCTAAACATAATGATTTCTTTTTAATTTATAAAATTTTATT
>NZ_AKIK01000005.1:0-15150 GCF_000309465.1 Poinsettia branch-inducing phytoplasma str. JR1 | reverse complement strand
AATATAAAAAGATAATATTATTAAATATTTTATCGGTTTTTTTGATATCTTTGGGAGAAATCGGAATACCTTTTGTTATAGGTGAAATGGTTATTGAAAAAACCTTAGAAGGTAAAGAATTTACTAATGTTATTTTAATTTTAATTTTTTTAGTTATTTCTGGTATTTTAGGTAATTTAATCGTTAATTATTGCTCCTCTAAAGTATCTTCTTTAGTTTTTAACAATTTAAGTAGTGATGTTTTCAAAAAAATTCAAACTTTGTCAGTAGAAGATGCGCAAAGTTTAGGCGTGTCTAGGTTAATGAATCGTAGTACTTCTGATGTAGATCAAATAGTAAACTTTATCGCTACTTTTTATAGAGCTGCGATTGTGGCGCCGATTATGTTAATCATTAGTTTAACCTTAATTTGTCGCATTTCTGTTCCGCTTTCTACTAGTATTATTTTTGCGGTACCTATTTTTATCATAATTTTAGCTATCGTTATGACTAAAAATTATAAATTATCCAAAAAACAACAAAAACAATTAGAAGATATTAATGCTAATATTCGAGAAAATATAACTGGCGTTAAAATTATTAAAACTTTAAACCGCTCTGAATATGAAGAAGAAAAATTTGAAAAAATGAATTCTAATTATAAGGATTTCATTGTCAAATTATTTAATTCTATGTTATCCATTGAGCCTTTTTTCTATTTATTGTTGAATATATCTATTTTAAGTACAACTTTTTATGGAGCTTTTTTATTGAAAACAGTTGGTCAACATGGTTTGACATTAGGAGATTTATATAATGTTCTTAACTTACAATATCACATTTTATTTTCTATTTTAAATTTCTTATTTTTATTTATGATGTTTCCTAAAACAGTGGTTTCTTCTAAAAAAATAGAAACTTTATTAGTGATGGAACCTTCTGTTCAAAATAATCCTCATCAAGTAGAACCATTAAAAAAAATTACTGATTTAGAATTTGATAATGTTAGTTTTAATTTCCCTAATTCTTCGTTTTCTATTTTAGATAATATTAATTTTAAAGCTAAAATATCAGAATTAATAGCTGTGGTAGGTTCCACTGGTTCCGGTAAAAGTACTTTAATTAATTTAATACCTCGTTTAATGGATCCTACATCAGGTTCTATTAAAATCAATAATATAGATATTAAAAATTATGATGTAGCAACTTTAAGAGATAAAATCGGCTTTGTTTCCCAGAAAAACATTTTATTTAAAGGCACTATCGAAAGTAATTTATCTTTTGGTAAAGAAAACGCTGATGAATCAGAAATGTTAGAAAAAGCGAAAATGGCTAAATCATACGACTTTATTCAAAGTAAAGAAAAACAGTTAAAAGAATTTGTTAGCGAATTGGGTTCCAATTTTTCTGGTGGACAAAAACAAAGACTTTCAATTACAAGAACTTTTTTAAAAACACCAGATGTTTATATTTTTGATGATGCCTTTTCTGCTTTAGATTATCAAACAGATTTAGCTATTAGACAAAACTTTGTTCATTTTAGAAAAGACTCTATTATTATCATAGTAGCACAAAGATTAACTTCTGTTTTAAACGCTGATAAAATAATTGTTTTAGATCACGGTAAAGTAGTTGATATAGGTACGCATAAAGAATTAATGCAAAGATGTGAAATTTACAAAAACATTGCAATATCACAAAAAATAAAAGAGGTTTTATTGTGAAACAATTATTCAGTTATTTAAAAAAATTTAAAATCAAGATTTACATCAGTATTTTTTTAATTTTTTTAGTAGCTCTTACTAGTGCGGCTGTGGTTATTTATGAAGGAAAATATGTCATCGATTATATTAAGGAACATTACGCTAAAGATTCAACGACGCCAGAAGTTTTTCTCCAAACTCTAGGAATCGCTCTGTTAGGGAATTTATTATTATATGTAATGGCTACTATAGGTAGATTTATTTATAATAAATTACTGATAACTGCTATTCATAGTTCTGTGAAAGATTTACGTGAAGATTTACATAAAAAAATTCATAGATTACCGATTAAATTTTTTGATCAAAATGCGGTCGGAAATGTAATGAGCATTATTACGAATGATGTGGAAATGGTGGCTAATGGTTTACAACAATCCATTATTGCTTTAATTTGTGCTTTTTTTAACATGATTTTAATTATTATTGTGATGTTTTGGGCTAATTTGCCATTAGGTATATTAGTATCTTTAATGATTCCTTCTGCTTTAATCGTTATTTTCATTATGAATAAAAAATCCCGTAATATTTTCATTCAAAGATATGAAAAAACGGGCGAATATATAGTTTTTTTACAGGAAAAATATACCGGTCATAAAGAAATTGCTTTATTCAATCAACAAGAAAACGTTATTAAAGAATTTGAAGAAATTAACACAGAATTAAAGCAAAATATTTTTAAATCCAACTTTATATCTGGTTTAGTAATGCCGATTGTGAGTAGTTTTACTTATATTATGGTTTCTCTAGTGGTTATTATTGGGATTGTGTTAATGCGTAAAGAGGGAGTGGAAGTTCATTTCTTAGGTAAAATGGGTTTTGCAGCTATTCAATTAGGTTTATTTCAAGGTTTTATTCAATATGTTTGGCGTTTAGGTCATCCTATTAACGATTTAAGTCAAATTTTTATAGTTTTACAATCCACTAGAGCTGCTGGTAGAAGAATTTTTCGATTTTTAGGCGAACCAGAAGAAAAAGAAAATCCTGATGCTTTAACTTTAGAAAAAGTAGAAGGATATGTAGATTTTTCTGATGTTTCCTTTAATTATTCAGCCGATAAACCTATTATTAAAAAAATGAATTTAAAGGTTGATAAAAATAAAATGGTGGCTGTTGTGGGTCCTACAGGCTCAGGTAAAACTACTTTAATTAATTTATTAGTTAGATTTTATGATGCTACTTCTGGCAGCATTAAAATTGATGGCGTAGATATTCAAGATTTGAAAAAAGCAAATTTACGCGATATTATTGGAATAGTTTTACAAGATTCTTGGTTATTTAACGGCACTATTTTAGAAAACATCAGATATGGTAATTTAAACGCTACTGATGAACAAGTTATTGAAGCAGCTAAACAAGCTAACGTTCATAACTTTATTATGGCTAAAAAAGATGGTTATCAAACAGTAATTAATGAAGAAACAGCTAATTTATCACAAGGGGAAAAGCAACTTCTCGCCATAGCGCGTACTCTTTTACGTAATCCAGCTATTTTAATTTTAGACGAAGCTACTTCCACTATTGATACTAGAATTGAAATGATTTTACAAGAATCTATACAAAAGTTATTGTCCGAAAGAACATCTTTTGTTATTGCTCACCGTTTGTCTACAATTGTGAACGCTGATATAATAGTAGTTTTAGAGAATGGTGTAATTATCGAACAAGGAACGCATAAAGAATTATTAGCTAAACAAGGGTTTTATTATAACCTTTATCAAAGTCAATTTCAAAAATCATAATAATAGCTTGAATTATAGCGAAAGAATCATTTTTTTACTAATATATTTGATAGAATTAGGTTAAAATATAGTTTTCTTAAAAATTTATCAATTGAAATTATCCTACTTAACTAACTCTTTTTTTTAAGTTTATCTTTTTTATTGTCTTTTTTGTGATTGGTCTTTGGCGTCATTATTATCAGAATGACGAGGATAGTATAAAGTATTGATTTCTGCAGTAATAATAAAATTATCTATTAAATAAATTTTTCTTTCAGGTTCCATGCTTTTTATTTCACGATCTCTATGCAACATCATTGTAAAACGATATTCTTTGAATTTAATTCCCTTTCCGCTAATTTTACTTGTGCTTGGCAACAATGAATTTAATTTTGTCGCATCGCCTTCAATGATTTGAACCTTTGGATATTGTTCAAAACGTTTTTTTAATAAATCGGCGAAATATAGAGATTTTTCAATAAAAACGATTTTAATGTCCTTATCGTAATAACGATTTATTAAATGTTGAGTCACATTACCAGAACCGCCACTTAATTCAAGTATTACATCGTTTGCTTTCAAATCCTTCTGATTCTCCACAACATCACTTAATTTTTTGTAAGTATGAGGGGATAAAGGAATAATAAAAGCTTCAACATTTTTAGAATCTACAAGTTTTTGTTTTGCACGTTTCCAGTCGTATCAACTGCAAGTAGTAAAGTAAATTACTAAGAAAACAAAAAAGAATAAAAGCATTTGCAAGTATTTGTTAAATTTTTTAGTAGTGGTAAAAATAATAGCAGAAAATAAAAGAGTATAAACAGAAGTAATTTTTAATAAATATGCAAATTAATTGTTTTTGATCATCTGGAGACGAAAACAATACTTTAGAGCATCTTCTTTCGCTAGGGCGTAAATAATAAAGTAAGTTAATGGATGGATGAAAACAATCCAAATTTTTTTCCAACGTAATTGAGCGTTAATATATTGTAAATAAAAAATACTAAATCAAATCGTCATGATAACATATTCTAAATAATAATGCAAGCAATAAATATGTCTTGGTCTTATCTGATAATATTTATTTTTATCGTCTAAAAAGTGATTAAACATTAAAGCGTTTATCAAAATATTGACCAAAGCGATTAAAATTGCGGTAATAGAATACCAATTTTATTTTTCACCTTTGTAAAAACGAAAATAACAACCATTAAAACCAATAAATTACTTTGTCTGGAAAAATAAAAAAAATAAATTATTTTAAAATCTTTTTGAGCGCCGATGTTATAATAACAACTACTGACAATCCCTAAAACAACAGTTACGGCAGATAGTATTAAAACAGAACAATTTAAAGATGATTTTTTTATTTTCGAACCGACAGATTTTAAATGTATTTTTATTGCTAGAATAATTCATTTTTTTTTAACATAATATTTGTACACTTCTTATATTATTACGTTTTTTTGGTTTTTTTGCAACCTTTTCGCTTATTTTATGCCACTTTTTTTATGTTTTATCTTACTAAACATAAACCGAGATAATATATATCATATTTTAATGATTTTTATCGCTTTTTTTACGTTATTGCGCAAAAGAAAGTAAAAAATAAATAAATGAACAATAAATAAAGATCAAATCAGCGAGGACAAATATTAAATTTGCTTTATTACTTATCAACCTAAAATAAATCTCATTTTATAAATCTAATTTTTTTTATAAAAAAACCCTTTAAAAACAAAACAAGCTAAACCGTTTATTCCTTTGTTGGAAAAACAATTTAGCTTGTTTTTTGATATATTCGTTTAATTTTTAAGGTAATCATTTTTTCATTCTAATTCTAATCAGTTTAAAAGATATTTTTAAATGAAATAATCATTTATCAAGATCTTTTTGGCATGGGTAAATCTAATTTTATGATAAATTCGTATTATCGCTTTTCATTAGAGAGGAATGGCTAATTAATATTTTTTTTACACCATGATTTTCGTCAAAAGAAATGGTAGCAATATTTTTTTGAATAGAAAGTAATACTCCTTGACCAAAAGTTTGATGGATTAATTTATCTCCTATTCGATAAGAATGTTTATTAGCGAAGTATTTATCAATTTTTTTGTTAAAGTAAGAAATCAACTGCATTTCCTTTATAAAAGAGACTGGTTTTAAGAAGAAGTGATGTCCTAAAAGGAAACGAGAACCAGAACTACTAATATATAATAATTCTTTCGCTCTTGTGATAGCTAGATAAGCTAAACTTCTGGCTTCTTTGATTAAAGTTTCAGAAGGAGGAGAAGAATCAGAATTCTTTTTATCTAATAAATTTTCCATAAATATTTGATCTTCAAAACCAATAGTAAAAACTACTTTAAATTCCAATCCTTTAGTTTTTTTGATTGCAGAAAGAACCACTTTATTTTTATCATTGATCAATTCATTTTCATTAAATAAAGAAATTTTATCTAACACAATCCTTAATTTTTCTAAAAAAGTACCTTTATGATTTAAGTCTTCATGGCTAAAAATTTCTTGGAGACGAATGATATTGGTTTTTTTCTCTTGGTTGGCTAATTTTTTATCATAATTATTATAATGAGATAATTTTTCTTCTTGTTCATTTAACATGTGTGAATAACCAATAATATCGTCTATTTTCTCAATTATATTAGATAAATTGGTCGTATCATCGTTAAAAATAATATCTTGAATCATTTCTAAAGTCTTTTTAAAATGAACAAATTTAGCCTTATTATTGTGACCTTGTGGGATATAATCAATAGATTCTAATAAAGACGAAATATTATGTTGTTTCGCTATATCTTCTAAAAATTCCACTGTTTTAATGCCTATTTTACGTTTAGGTATATTAATGATCCTTTTTAAAAAGAAATTCTGTTTATTAGACAGAACAACACGAATGTATGCGATAATATCTTTAATTTCTTTTTTTTGATAAAAAGAATAACTGTTTTTAATGGAATAAGGGATATTGTCTAAAAGAAAATGATTTTCGATATCTGTTCCTAAATTATTAATGCGGTATAAAACGCAAATATCATTATAATTATATTTACCTGTCTCGATTAAATCTTTAATTTTTTTAGTAATATATTTAGCTTCTTGTTTGGCGGTTAAAAAGTCATTATAAACTACTTTTTCGCCAGAATCATAAACACTTTGAAGTTCTTGTTGAAAAGGTTGATCTGGTTGAGAATCATAATTATGACCAATTAACATATTAGCTTTACTTAAAATATTTTGAGTTGATCGATAATTAGTGCTTAAAGTATGAATAGCAGCGTTAAAATCTTTTTCAAACAACATTTGGCATATAACATCTTTATCTTTAAAACGATAAATTGTTTGGTTCGGATCTCCCGCTAAAAAAATAACACTCTGTTTACCAATAATTTGGATTAATTTATATTGAATTAAATCGATATCTTGAAATTCATCTACCAAAAGATAAGCGAATTTTTGCTGATAAAAAGAAGCTACTGAAGGGTTATTTTTTAATAATTGATAAGAATAAATAATTAAATCATCACAATCGACTAAATTATTAGTTTTTAAAAAATGACAATACTCATCATAAATTTGTTTTATTTCTGAGGAAATAAAATTTATTTCGTTATATTCTTTTTTTAACAAAAGATCATCCGTCTCATTAGTCGGGATATTATTAACAATTTCTTTTTTAATTTTCGAAATATAACTTTGAATTTCCAATACTTTATATGAATCTTTATCAATACCCAATTTTTTCATATTTTCTTTAATAATAGATTGTCCTTCGGTTTCGCTAATGATAGTAAAAGAGTATTCCATTCCTAAATTAAGTTTATCAATATATTTTCTTAAAATTTGGGCACTCAAAGTATTAAAAGTTTTAATAGTCAAATTATAAAATTCAGTATTAACTATTTTTTTTAGATTTTTTTTCATTTCTTTAGCAGCAGTATTAGTAAAAGTAATTGCTAAAATATTTTCACTCTTAACGTGTTTTTGTTCCAGTAAATAAGCTATTCTATTAGTAAGTGTTTTGGTTTTGCCAGTGCCTGGACCTGCTAGAACAAAAAGAGAACGATCAGGATAAGTAACTGCTTTTAATTGTTCTGAATTCAGATTTTTTAACCATTTTGGTTGCAACATATTTTTGAAACCTTCTTTTCGCAATTATTTTTTCTTTCTTAAAAATCAATTAATAAAAAAATATTTATCTTATTCTTGTGTATATTTTTTCGCTATTTCTGTAAAAAATAAAAAATTTTCATATTTTAAAGAACTATTACCGGCTAAAATACCGTTAATTTCTTTTTGTTGTAAAAAAGATTCCACATTAGAAACGTTAACGGATCCGCCATAAATAATGTTAATTTTTTGAGCCGCTTCTTCGTCATACATAGTAGTGATTTTCTTTCTTATTTGACCAATGTTGTAATTGGCATCTTCTGGCGTAGCATTTTTACCAGTGTTAATAGCCCAAATCGGCTCATAAGCTAAAGTAATATTTTTTAAAGACTTGCTGGCTACATTTTGAAAAATAGTTTCTAATTGGTTATTTAAATATGTTTGAGTTTCGTTTTTTTCTTTTACTTCTAAACTTTCCCCTAAACAAACCACAGAACGCATTTGTTGTTCTAAAACAGCTAAAAGTTTTAAATTAACTATTTCATCCGTTTCTTGCGAAAGGGTTCTTCTTTCGCTGTGTCCGATTAAAACATATTTAACGCCTAAAGATTTAATATTTTGGGGAGAAATCTCTCCTGTAAAGGCGCCTTCATTTTGATAAAAAATGTTTTGAGCGCCAATTCTTAAATTTTTACCTTCTATTTGTGTTAAAACATCTAATAAAGTAATTTGTGGAAAAATAATTGTTTCTACTTCATTTTTATTAGGTACTTTGTCGTTCACTTGAAAAATATAATTCAAAGATTCATCTTTGTTTTTGTGTAATTTCCAATTGCCTGCTATAATAATTTTTTTCATTTTTTGTCCTCTGTTTTTAAAAAGCTGTTACTTTTAATATTTTGGTCTTTTCTGAAGAATTGTTCAATAAATGATATTCTTCATTAATAGATAAATAAAAAGTATCGTCTTTTTTTAATAAATAATGTTTTTTATTTAAAACTAAAACCACTTCACCTTCTAAAATATAACAAAATTCATCATTGATTGTTCTTGTTTGAATAATTGTTTGCCCTTGGGGTTCTATTTCTATTATAATAGGTTTTATTTTATTTTTTTCTAATTTTGGAAATATATTATAAATAGTATGCTTTAAATTATGATTTGGCGCACTAATAAAATCCTCTTTGGTGTTGATTAATGATAAATTTTTCTCTTGTTTAAAAAAATCTGATACTGAAACGTTAAAAATTTCTAATAAAGGAAATAAAGTTTTTAAAGAAGGAGAAATTAAATTATTTTCAATTTGAGAAATATAACCACTAGTAACATTAATTTTTTCAGACAATTCTTTTTGTGTTAATTTATTTTTTAATCTTAAAGTTCTAATTTGAAATCCAATATCCACTTCATCTTCCTTTTTATATTTTTTTAAATAACTTTTTTTATATACCTAATAAGAGGTTTAATTCTCGGTATAAATAAATTTGTTGATTAAAATATTTTTTTGAATTATTTTTATTTTTTTTATGATTTTTATATAATTCTAATTTGTCTTTTTGATATTTCAATCTCCATAAAATTTTTAAGAGTAATAATTTTATTTTTCCTCGGAAAAGCTTTTTTTTGCTAAAATTAACAGTTTTTTTATCAATTTTATTAATTTGTTTTAAAATAAAGTTATTTTTTTGTAAAAAGGTTTTTTGACTATTTTTGTAAGAGTCGAAAATCATTTTTTCTTTCTTTTTTTGGTTTTGTTTGATTATTTTGTTTTTTATAGGGTATAATTTTATTTTTTTAATCATTAAATCAGATTTTTTTTGAAAAGCAGATAAGATATCTTGAAATAAAAGCTTTTTTTCTTCTTCTATTTGCTTTATTTCTTGGGCAAAATTATTCTCTATTTCTTTCAAAGTATCATCTAAATTTTCTTGAATTAAAGTAATTTTTTCTTTCGTTTGAACTAGCTGTTGATTAATAGCTTGTTGTTCTTTTTCGATTGTTTGTTTGATTTTGTTTTCTTCTTCTTGGACGGCGAAACGGATATTTTTCATTTGAGAAAAATGAATGTCTTTAGCGATATCTAAAAAAACATCAGTTAATAAAGAAATTTTATTATTATGGATCAATAATAAGTTTTGCTTATTTTTTTCTTGCTTAGATAAGATATGACGATTATATTTGGTCAATTCGTCATATTCTAGACGAGATTGATCTACAAATAAGGTTAAATTATTCCAAAAAGACCACCAATAATTCCAAAACTTTTTTATTTTGAATTTATTTGATATTTGGGATAAAAAAGTTTTTTTAGCGGATGTTTGATTAATAATAATAATTTGTTGAAACAATTTATTTTGATAAAAATTCTTTTTTTGTAATATTTTATTTTGTATTTTTCGTAAAGTGTTGATTTGGTTTTTTTTTTGGTCGTTATTGATCTTCTTTTGTTTTTGCCAATGATTTAATTGTTCTTTCCATGATTGATAAAGATTATTAGAAATTTTAATTTTTTTATCAAAAAAAGCGAAAAAATTATGATTAGGATTATCATATTTAAATTTTACATTATGAATTAAATCACGAATAAAAGAAATATTTTTATTATAATATTCTAAAATAACCTGGATTAAATCAATTTTTTCTTGTATCCACAACTCTTCGAAAAGATATATTTCTTTTTGCAAAAGATAATGTAAATCAAAGTGTTTGTCGTGAATTTGATCAATAAAAAATTGCAACAAAGAACTTACTTCTTCAAATTCTTCTGTATCAAATAAGACTTTAGATTTATTATTGTTTAAATAATTGTTTAATTTATCTTGCATTTTGTTTATCAAATCATTTTGTCGGTCATTAGCTTTGTTAAGATGAATAATAAAAGAAATTAATTTTTTTAAATTATTTTTTTGATTGATAAAACTTTTTTCTATGATATTTTCTATTTTGATTTGTTGAACTTTCATACGAAATAATAAATTTTCTTGTTGTTGTTTATAGTTCATATTTTCAAAATGTATTTTATGTTCTTGATTAACATGCAGATGTTCTAAATCTTCTTTTAGACGTTGTATTTGTTTATGATTTTGAATTATTTTAGCATAATATTCAGATGTAATTTTAATTTTTTCAATTTTTAACTGCATCTTTAATAAATATTTTTTATGTTGGGTTTTATGCTTTAAAAATAAAACTTTTCTTTGAAATTCTAAATTTTTAATTTTTTTTTGCATCTCTTGATTTTTTTGTAAAAATAAATATTCTAATTTGTTTTTAGCGTATTCTTCTTGTCTTTCGATTTTAATCATTTCATAATGTTTTTTAACATCTGTTTGTCTTAATTCGATATCTAGCATTTTAATTCGTTGGAGATATTCATGATTAATTAATTTTTTTTCTTGTTTACAAATTAAATGTTGGTTATAAATCTCCATGTCAGTAATTTTAACAAAGATTTTTTTTTCTAAAGCAATGATGTTTAACGCTTTGTTGTAAAGAAATTTTAACCAAAAATATTTTTTACGCCAAATATTTAAATCTTTATAATAACGGATTTCATTTTGCATCATTTCTTTCATTAAAGATAAAAAACATTTTTCTTTAGTTTTAGGCACTGATTCCAGAAAAAAAAACATCATTAATTTTTTTTCTTTAAATAACATCTGTTTTTTTTCTTCTAAAGCTTGTTTATTGTGCGTAAAAGTGTTTTTTTCTTGATCAAAGATTTTATTATGATCCGATAATTTATTTTGAAAAAGATCATTTATTTGTTGCATTTTTTCGGTAAAAATATTATTTTTTTTAATTTCTTTTTGGTTAATGTGATTTAAATTATTTTTATGATTTTTTTCTAGTTTATTTAAATTAGCGTTTAAACCGTTTTTTAAAGCGATAATTTGTTTATTAATTAATATATTTTTTTCATGAAAAGATTGATAGTTTTCGCTGGTTTTGAATTTAGTTTTTTTCGAAATTTCTAAATGTTTTTGTAAAAAATTATTTTGTTCTTTTTCTTTTTCTGTATGTGTTTTTTGTTCCAAAAAAATAATATTGTCTAAATCGGTTTGTGTTTTTTGTTTTAAAGAATTAATATTTTGTTCAAATAAAGCGTTAATTTTTTTTTTAGCAAAATTATTATGTTTAATTTTTTTAATTAATTCTTTAATGTATTTACGTTCTTTTTTATCTTTTTGAATAAAATTAGTGTATAAAATGCTTTGAAATTTATTTTTAATATAAGATAGGTTATTACGATGATCAACGTTTAAATCTTTTAATTTAAGAAAAATTTGCTGATTTAATATTTTAGTTTGTTGATCGATTTCTTGTTCAAAAGGCGCACTTTTGGCCTGATAATCATAAAGAAAGAAATTATTGTTTTGTAAAAGATTATTCAAATAATTTAACACAAATAATAAATTATTTTGAGAAAAATCTTTATTATTTTTTTCAATATCAGTTATAGAAGGAACATTTTTTTGATTAAAAGACATATTTATTTTATCCTCGTTACCCTAATATTAATACTTACTATATATTATAACACACTAAAACATAAGATAATAATATTTAAAATGTTATAATCAAATAGAGAGCAGCTCGAGGCGTAAAAATGTATTATTATATTAAAGGTAAAATTGTCGAAATTAATCCAAATAGCGTTATTGTTGATAATCATGGTATTGGTTATCATATTCATTTTTGTAATCCTTATTTGTTCCATATAGAACAAGAAGTAAAATTATTTCTTTATTATTATATTAAAGATAATATCCGTGATTTGTATGGTTTTACAGAAATGAAATTTCTTTCTTTTTTTAAAAAAATAATTTCTATTCCAGGAATAGGGCCTAAAAGCGCTATTGTGATCACCAATGTAGAATTTTTTCAAGAAACGCAAACCGCTATTGAACAAAATAACATCGCTTATTTAATGAAATTCCCTGGTATTGGTAAAAAAATAGCTCAACAAATTATTTTCCATTTACAAAATAATTTAGTTATTCCAAAAACGCAAGCCAACACTTTTGTCCTTAATCCTAAACAAACTGACGTTAAAGATGCTTTGATGAATTTAGGTTTTAATGCTAAACAAGTCGAACATATCATTTATAAAGTAGATTCTAACCAAAGTTTAGAAATAATGATAAAAGAAGCTTTAAAATTTTTAATTAATAAATAAAAGGATTAAAAATAACATGAACACTAAAGATATTGTCAACGAAGAAATCAAAATAAATAACAAAAATGAACAATTTTTAAGACCACAATTGTTAAACCAATACGCAGGACAACCAAATATTAAAAATATTTTAAGCGTCTATATTAAAGCCGCCCAAAAAAGAAAAGAATCTTTAGATCATCTTTTATTTTACGGTCCGCCTGGCTTAGGTAAAACTACTTTAGCTAAAATTATAGCTAATGAATTAAAGGTTAATTTTAAAATTACCAGTGGAGCGGTGGTAGAAAAAGCTGGTGATTTAGCAGCTATTTTAAGCAATCTTCAATCAGGAGATGTTTTATTTATTGATGAAATTCATCGCTTGCCGAAAAATATTGAAGAAATTTTGTATGCCGCTATGGAAGATTATGTTTTAGACATTATTATCGGTAAAGAAAACGAAAGACGTACAGTGCGCATTGATTTGCCGCCTTTCACTTTAGTAGGAGCGACTACTAAATTCGGTCATATTTCTTTCCCTTTAAGAGATCGTTTTGGCTTAATTTTAAAATTAAATTATTATAACGAAAAAGAGTTAAAACTTATTTTAAAAAGAACTGCTTCGGTTTATGGTAATCAAATAGAAGAAAAAGCTTTAGCAGAATTAGTTAAAAGAAGCAGAGGAACCCCTAGAATCGCTAATCGTTTATTCAGAAGAGTAAGAGATTTTGCTGAAATTTATTCTAATAAAGTTCTTACTCATCAAATCACCTTAGAAACCTTAGAAAAGCTACAAATAGATTCGAACGGCTTAAACGAAACAGATTATAATTATTTAAACACATTAGTGAATAAATTTAACGGCGGTCCAGTCGGTATTAAAAATATTGTCGCCACTATTGGAGAGGAAATTTTTACCATTGAAGAATTTCATGAACCGTTTTTAATTAAAGAGGGTTATATCAAAAGAACTGCTCAAGGCAGAATTGCCACTGATTTAACCGCCCAATTACTAAAACAAAAAAATATTCATAAAAAATAATTTAATCAATCTATCCATCATGATCTAAAATAACCTATTAAAGAGAAAAAACTTAATTATTTGTTAAATATAACAAACAATTGAGTTTTCTTTTTATATATTGTCTTTGCCCAGAAATTAAAAACTTTCAAAAAACGCTTTTGATTTAGGAAATTTATTCGTTTCAAAAATTTCTTTTGGAGTTCCTTTTTCCGCTATGATACCTTTTTCTAAAAAAAATAGTGTTAGAAACTTTTTTAGCAAAATCCATCTCATGAGCGATAATAATTAAAGTAATTTTCTTATTATCAGATAGTTTTTTCAAAATAGTTAAAACTTCATGAGTGGATTCAGAGTCTAAAGTGGAGGTTGGTTCATCCAATAAAAGGATTTGTGGTTTCATACATAAAGCACGAGCAATCGCGACTCTTTTTTGCCCACCAGATAATAAATTAACATCATAATGAGCGAACTTTTCTAAATTAACTTCCGCTAATTTTTCCATCGCTTTTTTTCCGCTTCTTCGCGAGTCTTTTTGCCAATTTTCATAGGAGCTAAACAACAATTTTCTAAAACAGTTTTTTCTTCAAATAAAGCCAAATTTTGAAAAACCATTCCTACTTTTGCCCTTAATTCGTCTAAATTAAAGTTTTCAGCTAAAATATTTTGTTTATCGATAATAATGGTGCCGGAATCCGGAGTTTCTAATAAATTTAAACATTTCAAAAAAGTCGTTTTACCAGAACCTGAATGACCGATAATAGTAACAATTTCTTTATCTTTGATATTTATAATTTATATCTCTTAAAATATATTTATTATTGTATTTTTTTTGTAAATTTTTAATTTGAACTAGATATTCTTCCATGATTTACCTCTTTTTTTCTAATTGTTTCATTATAAAATTGGTACTTAGAATAATCATTAAGTAAAATGACACTTGCGGTGAAGAAAGGTAAAAAATGGATCCATATCTATTGATATTTTTTGTTTCGCAATATCAGGACGAGATCTTCTGATCGATGGTTCAAAAATACTGCACTGCTTAACGGTTTTAGACAGTTTTATAACTTGTTAAAGTCGAAATCTTTTGTAAAAATTGATATTGATTTGTTTTATTGCATCAACAATTTTATTATATTTGATAACATATTTGTTATTTGTTATGAGTTAAACTGTTAACAAATCTCCTTTAATATTGGTAAAATTTGTTTATTGTTAGTTTTTTCCAAAATAGGTTTAAATAAGGATAAAATCTTGCAATAATTGCAACAAAATCTTTTAAAGTCTTTAATAAAAAAATATAAATCATCAATTTAAATAAAAAAATATTTAAAAAACGAGAACAGAATAATATTACAATAAAAAATAATACAAGATTTT
>NZ_AKIK01000006.1:0-10853 GCF_000309465.1 Poinsettia branch-inducing phytoplasma str. JR1 | reverse complement strand
AGAACAATTAGAACAAATAGTTCAACAACTTCATTAATTATTAATTTTAAAACCCAAAAAGGGTTTCAATACATCAACAATATTTGCAAAACAAAGAGACCATATTAGGTCTCTTTTTTATTTCTATACTTTGGTTTAAGACAAAGAAAAAATCATCCTTAAAGATGGTTTAATTATGATTTGCACCTTGCGGCGAATTTTTTTCATTTCTTTTTTCAAAATAAATAAATTATTTTTTTTGTTGAATTTTATCATTTAACATCGAAACAAATTCTTCCACAGAAACGTTATTTTGTTTATTATCACCGTATTCTCTATAAGTCAAACGATTGCTAGTTAACTCTTGATCGCCAATAACAATTTGGAAAGGAATTTTGGCTTTTTGAGATTCTCTAATTTTATATCCTAAAGTAGCTTCTTTATTGTTAATTTCTACTCTTAAATTATGTTTCAATAAAATTTCTTGTATTTTTTTAGTATGTTCTAAGTGTAATTGAGCGTTAACAGGTATTAAAACAACTTGTAAAGGGGTTAACCATAAAGGAAAAACACCTTTATTTTGTTCAATTAAATAAGCTAAAAAACGTTCTACTGTGGAAATAACTGCTCTATGGATCACGATAGGAGCATGTTCTTTACTATCTTCACCAATATAAGTTAAGTTAAATCTTTGTGGTAACAGAAAATCTAATTGAATAGTGGATAAGGTTTCCTCATTGCCTAAAGCGGTTAAAACTTGGACATCTAATTTAGGACCATAAAAAGCAGCATCACCTTTTTGCTCTTTATATTTGATGCTTAAACCATTTAAAATTTCTTTTAAGATAGATTCAGATTTATGCCACATATTATCATCATCAAAATATTTATCTTTATTTTCTGGATCTCTAATACTTAAATTGAAAAAATAATCCGTAATATTAAAATCTTTATAAACTTCAAAAATTAAATTCATAATTTTCACAAATTCGGTTTTAATTTGTTCTTGAGTGATAAAAATATGAGCGTCATTTAAGGTCATTTCTCTTACTCTTTGCAAACCCGAAACGGCTCCAGAATGTTCGTATCTATGCATCATTCCTAATTCAGCGATTTTAAGAGGTAAATCTTTATAACTACGTAATTGTTGTTTAAAAATCATCATATGATGAGGACAATTCATCGGTCTTAAAACCAATTTTTCTTCTTTTTTTAATTCCATAATAGGGAACATATTATCTTTATAAAGCTCTAAATGGCCTGATTCTTCGTATAATTTAGTATTAGCTATAATAGGAGTATAAACATGTTGATAACCATAAGATAATTCTTTATCCACAATATATCTTTCTAAAATACGACGTATAGTAGCGCCTTTAGGTAACCAAAAAGGCAAACCCGCTCCCACTTCAGGAGACAACATAAAGTAATTTTGTTCTTTATTTATGTTTTTGTGGTCTCTTTGTTTTCTTTCTAATAATAAATTTAAATAATTTTTCAAATCTAGCCTGTTAAAGAAAGAAATACCATAAATTCTTGTTAAAGCTTTATTTTTAACACTGCCTTGAAAATAGGAACCAGATGTTTTTAACAATTTAAAATGTTTGATAAATTTAGTATTAGTCATGTGGATGCCGCGACAAAGATCAGTAAATTCACCTTGAGTATAAACGCTTAAAATAGGGTCTTTAATATTTTTTAATATAGTTTGTTTATAAATATTATCAGCAAATAACTTTTCTGCTTCTTCGTAGCTAACTTCTTTTCTCACAATAGCTAATTTTTTTTGTGAAATAGTTTGCATCATTTTTTCGATTGTCGCAAAATCATTCTCCGAAACGACTGAATTTTGAAAATCGATATCATAATAAAAACCTTCTTTAATGGTTGGGCCGACAACAAAAAGAGCTTCAGGATAAAGCCTTTTAATCGCTTGGGCCATTAAATGAGCGGTACTATGGTTTAAAATTTCCAAACTTTTTTCATGCTTTTCTATCATGATTTCTAAAGTGCCATCTTCTTCTAAAGGACGGTTCAACTCGATCGCTTTTTCGTTAAATAAAGCGGCTATCGGTTTAGTAGCAAAATTTAAATTTTGTTGTTGAATGATTTCAACAGGAGTAATTCCTTTAGAAAAAGATTCTATTACATCATTATTAAAACGTATTTTAATCATAAAGCTAAAATCTAGTCCTTTCTTTTATTCAATGCTATAAATTATACATAAAAACCTGTTTAAAAGAACTATTTTCCTAAACAAAAATTAGAAAACAATTCATCCATTAAGGTTTCATTAATATTGTTTCCTACAATAGATCCTAAAGCCTCATAAGCTTCTTTTAAAGAAATAATATGAATATCTATCGGAATTTTTTTATCAATATCTATAATAACATTTTTTAAAGCTTGCAAAGCATTTTTCATTTGTTGGATATGTCTAGAATTAGATAAATAATTAAAGTTTTTCTCTTCAATCAGGTCTAATTGAAAAGTTTTTAAAATTTTATCTTTGAGTTGTTCAATCCCCTCTTTGGTGATGTTAGAAATCAAAACAATTTCTTCTTCTAAAAAAGAAGAATTCATTTCAGAAGGTAAATCTGATTTACTGCCTATTAAAATGCGTGGATGGTTTTTAGTCATTTCTAGTAATTCTTTATCTTCTTGGCTTAAAGGACTACTTTGATCTAATAATAATAAAACCAATTCCGCCTCTTTGAAGAATTTTTTAGACAGTAAAATGCCCATTTTTTCTAAAGGATCATCAGTTTCTCTAATGCCTGCAGTATCAATTAAATTTAAAGAAACGCCTTTAATATTAACATGCACATCTAAAAAATCTCTAGTAGTTCCAGCTATATCAGAAACAATTGCTCTTTTTTCGTCCAAAATAGCGTTTAATAAGCTCGATTTACCCACATTAGGTTTGCCAATAATTAAAGTCTTAATACCTTCTTTTAAAAAACGCGTTGTTACAGAATGATCTAAAATATCTTGCATATTTTTAATTAAACGATGAACTTCTGGTAAAATAATCTCATTAGTCATCATTTGAATATCTTCGTATTCAGGATAATCAATGTTAACTTCGATTTTACCGATTAAACTTAAAACATCTTTACTTAGATTTTCTATGAGTTCAGACGTTTTTTTTTGTAAACCTAGATGAGATAATTTAACAGCATTTTCGTTTTGAGCATGAATTAAATCCATAATAGATTCTGCTTGTATTAAATCTATTTTACCATTTAAAAAGGCTTTTTTACTAAATTCGCCTGGTTCAGCTATTCTAATGTTTAAGGATAAAATTCTTTCCAATAATAGTTGAGTAATTAAAATACCACCATGCCCGTGCACTTCTATTACATCCTCACCAGTGAAAGAATGAGGCTTTTTAAAAACTGATACTAAAACCTCATCTAAAATATCGCTTTTATGGTCTAGAATGTAACCATGATGAATAGTATGAGAAGGAACTTCTTTTAAAGTAAAATGTTTTTTAGGGCTTTTGAAAATTTGGTCTATACTTTCGATCGCTTTAGTACCGCTGATTCTGATAATGCTGATTCCTCCCGTTCCTAAAGGAGTGGAAATAGCAGCAATAGTTTCTTCGTACATGGCTTCACCACACTTTTTTTATTTATTAACTTTCTGTACTTATGTTAAGGGTTTCTTCTTGTTTAAACTCTTTGATGGATTGTTTTAATGAATTAATTATTTCATCAATATTCTCTTGAGATTTCACAAAAGCACCACAAGCTCTTAAATGTCCTCCGCCACCAAATTTACTTACAATATGGTTAATTTTAGGGCCGGCAGAACGGATGCTTAATTTCCATTCTTGACTAGACATCTCTACGATAAAAGCCCAAACAGGATAATCTGCAACATTACTATAAATATTAACCATAGAAAAAATTTCATCAATACTAAAGTTAAATTTTTTAATGATTTCTTGTGAAATTTGAATATAAATTAAACCATCTTCGGCGATAAAATTTTCACAAATATAACCTTTTAATTTTAACATTTGTAAACTTTGCGTGTTGATTTTTTTATCTATCTCAAAAGCGTTAAATTCAAATTGCAACAATTCTGAAGCCATTTGTAAAGTTTTATCCGTTACCCTATCGAAACGGAAATTGCCGGTATCAGTTACCATTCCTACATACATCGGCATCGCTCCTTTAAGACTTATTTTATAGTTATGATATTCTTTAAAAGTATAAATCATTTCTGAACAAGAAGCGAATCGAGGTTCTACCCATTGATAATGATAATCGCCATACTTTTCTGCTGATAAATGATGATCTATTTGGATAATCATTTTACCTAATTTATATCTTTGATCACTAATAATATTAGCGTTACCAGAATCAACCACGATTGATAAAGCGTCTTGGTAAGTTTCATCTGTGATAGAATCCATGTCTCCTAAAAAAGCCATGTTAGGATTAATCTCTCCTACGGCATAAACCTTTTTATGAGGATAGTTTTCTTGAATAATATCTTTAAGACCTAATTGAGAACCGTAACAATCTCCATCCGGTCTTTTGTGTCCGTGAATGATAATGGTATCAAAATTAATAATTTGTTGTTTAATAAAATCCATTATGCTTATGAGCGTCTCCCTTTCATTGTTTTTTGTAATTACTTATCATTAATGATTAATGTTTTTTTATGTAAGATTAATTAGTCTCTATTCTTGTAGCAGCTTGTGCGCGCATAAAGATTTGATTTCTTTTTTCAATGCGTCCTCTGTTATACTTTGATCAATAGCTAATGCATAAGTAAATAATTCGGCTAAAACAGTTCGTAAAAAGTTTGAATTAGGAAAAATAGGTGTTTCAAAAAACATTTTGTCTTCTTGTTCATCGTCTGTTTTTTGATTATTGTAGGCATTTTGATTATCGTAGGCATATTGTAAAGAAATAAAATGAAGGGTATTTGGTTCCATAGTTATTGGATCAAGGTTAGAAGGATCATTTATTTTGTCTTTCACTTTTTTAAAAATATCTTTTCTTGTGATGTTTAAACCGCCTTTAGCGTTTAACAAGTTAATAAGGTTGTCTTGAGAAGTTAAGGTTTTTAAAAATAACCAAGAAGCTAACATTTCATCTTTTTCAGAAGAATAAAACATATTTATATTAGCGCCTTGTATCACATTTTTATATTTATATTCTCCTTCCATTAACGTTAACAAAGGAACCGTTGATAAACCTACATTTTTCAAATCGCTTTCTTGAACTTTATGAACCAATCTTGTAGATTCAATCAAAATGCTGCTCTTTTTTTGACAAAACATATCTAAAGCTTTTTGTTCACCGTTCATTTTCGAAGTAGTCATATAACCTGTATTATAAAATTTTTCTTTAAAATATTTGATGACTTGTTGTACTTTTTCTCCTCTTAAAAATTCTTCAGCTTCTTTTTGATTTTTTGGAAATTTTATTCCCGATTGTTGAAAAGCAGTATTCAATAAATTGGCTTCGCTACCGAGCACTATCGGAATAAAGCCGTTTATGTTTTTTTTTAATTCTTTCATTTTTTCAGCAATGATTTCTAATTGTTTCCAAGTTAAGCCTTTTGATTTATCTTTTGGGCAAATAACGCCATCTTCATTGATGACTTCGTCTTGAAGTGCATGGTTTAAATCGTTGCGACATTCTTTAAACATATCTTTATTATAGAAAAGTGTTTCAGTTGTTTTGCTAAAAGGGAAGCTGTAATAATGTTCTCCTCCGTCATATCCATGTTCTAATGTATTTTTTTTCAAATAAGTTTTGTAAAATTGATCTTCAATTTTTTTATCATCTCCTTGCATAAAAATATCTAAAGGCACTACCTTATGAGATTTAGAATAAAATTCCACATGATCGGGATACGAAAAAACTAAATTAGGTTGTTTATTAACCGGCAATGCGTTAGCTACGCTTTTAGCGATATTACCCCAGTTTGATTTATTAACTTCTTTAATTTTAATGCTACGATATTTTTTTTCAAATTGTTTAATAACTTTATCTAAAACCTCTTTTTCTTCTGGGTATAAATTATGCCAAAAAACAATTTCTACCTTTTTATCAAGATCTTCGAAATATTTTTGTTGTTGATCTGCTTTTTTAAACTTTTTTTCGACTAAAACTTTCAAATCATCATATTCTTTTTGATAAAAATTTTTATCCTTAGGTGAAGCGAACAAATTGGCAATATAAATCAATATAAAGATTGACAAAAAAAATAAACCAATAAATAAAATATTTTTTTTAAAATTATCCTTTGATGCCACTTTTATTTTCCCCAGATATAATGTATTTTTTTGAAAAAATAAAAATTAATAATAATGGTAAATTAATTAAAACAGAAACCGCCATTTGTAGATGCAACTGATCGATACCACTTTCTCCGTCAAATGTTTTTCTTATCATATTAGTTAATAATTGACCTCCTACTAATTCTGGCCAAGAATAAGCATTCCAAGCCGCTACTGTTCTAAAAATAACAGTCACAATAATTGAAGATTTAGTGATGGGAATTAATATTTTCCAAAGGTATTCCCAATCAGTAGTACCATCTATTTTAGAAGTATAATATAATTCTTTAGGAACGCGTTGAAAAGCCTGCATAATTAAAAAGACATGAATCACGTTAACTAAATAAGGTAACACCATAGCGAAAGTGACCCCTAAAGGGAAGGAAGCGCCGTTGCCAGTATCAATCATCCCCAATTTAGCTATAGTACGGAAATTAGTTAATACTAAGGTTTCACTGGTAATCATCAATGCTATAAATAAAAGAGCGACAATAGTTTTTTTGAAAGGGAAAGTCAAAATACTCAAAGCGAAAGCTGCCAAAACAGCGAATAAAGTTCCTAAAGTGGTAGAAATGATAACCATCAATAAAGTGTTTAAAAAGTATTTAATAAATTTAAAATTTGGTATTCGAAAAACTTCTTGATAATTTCTCCATTCCCAACTTTGAGGTAACATTAAAGCGTTATTGGCGTCAATATCGGCTTTATTTTTTAAAGATGTAATAACCATCACATAAAAAGGAAAGGTCAAAAACAGAAGAACTGAAAACAAAAAACTAAATTTCATAATGGAAAAAAAATTAATTTTGTGCTTCAATTTGAATTTTTGTATTTTTTCCCATGTGTTTTTCAAAAAAGATTTTATTTTACTCATTTTTTCTTTTTTCGCTATCTACTTTCGTTAATTTATTTTTTTCTTTTTTGTAATACAAAGCTAATTGTCGTAAATAAAACGGAAAAAAACAATAATATAACAGCTGCTGCTGCGCCTTTAGAATAAGAATTATAATTAGGGCTATTGATTTGAGAATAAATATAACCCACAATAGTTTGAATTTTATAATCAGCGTTTTTACCGAAAACTCCGACAACAGTTTCATATTCTTTCATGATTGTCAATAATTCAATAATAAATTGATAAAAAAGTACTGGAGCCAATAAAGGCAATACTATTTTAGTAAAAATGCGCCATTTGGATGCCCCATCAATTTTAGCAGCATCATAATAAGATTTATTAATATCTTGTAAAGCCAATACGAAAACAAAAATTTTAAAAGGTAGTCTGTGCCATATGTTATAAAAAATAATAACAAACATTTTATTTATATAAGGAGCAGAAATATTAATCCAATTTTTAGGTTTCATGCCAAAAAGACTTAAAAAATTATTAAATAAACCTTCCGGCTTATTAATAGAAGAGATGTTATTGTGGTAAAAAAAGGAACTAAAAATCATACCCATAATAACCGTATTAGCGAGTAATGGCAAAAAGAAAAAAGTTTTAAAAAAATCTTTTAAATAATGATTATAAACACTATTCAAAGCTAAAGCGATAACTAAAGAAAAGGTTAAAGAAATAGGGACTGTTAAAAGAACCAAAACTAAAGTATTCCTAAGAGAGTAACGAAATTCCACATCTCGAAGCACTTTAGCATAATTATTGAAACTTAATAATTCCGTTTTACTAAAAGAATCACTAAATTTTTGGTAATCACCGTTAAAAGAAATAATGATATTTTTAATTAAAGGAAAAAAAGAAAACAAAGTTAAAGTGATTAAAGTAGGAGCTAAATAAAACCAATGTTTATTTTGTTTGTGACCTGCAATTTCTAACATTTATAAAATCCTACTACCATTAGTTTGATCAAAAACAAAGCATCTATGTTCCATAATGTTAAAACGAATGGTGGTTTTATTAATATGAGCGAAATCCAATTCTTTTTGTTTATAAGTAGGGATGATAATTTGAAAAATTTTATGTAAAGATTCTGGTTTTTTAGCTAATAAAACAGTTTCTCTGCCGAGACTTTCAATCGCTATCCCTTGAACTTCAAAAAGACCTTTTTCATCTAAAATATAACCTTCTGGTCTGATAGCTATATGAACGTCTTTTTTTTGCCCTTTTAATTCTGATTTATTAAAAAGTACGGTATCGCCAACTTTAACCTCGCCATTATTTATAGTACCGTTAAAAATATTAATATGAGGAACACCTAAGAAAGAGGCTACAAATAAATTGGCAGGATTGTTATAAATTTCTCTAGGAACATCTGTTTGTTGGATATAACCTTTATTCATCACATATATTTTATCACTCATATACATCGCTTCTTCTTGATCGTGTGTGACAAAAATAGCAGTAATTTTGGTCTTTTTTTGTATTCTTCTAATTTCGTCTCTCAATTGAAAACGTAATCTAGTATCTAAATTAGATAAAGGTTCATCTAATAACAGCACTTTAGGGTTTTTAATCAAAGCACGAGCGATAGCGACTCTTTGTTGTTGACCGCCAGAAAGTTCTCCTGGTTTTTTATCTAAATATTCTTCTACAGAAGTTAAAACCGCTATTCTGTCTACTTCTTCTTGTATTTCTTCTTTAGGTATTTTTAAATTTTGCAAAGGAAACATAATATTTTGTTTCACTGTCATATGTGGGTATAATGAGTAATTTTGAAAGACCAAACCTACTCCTCTTTTTTCAGGA
This sequence comes from Poinsettia branch-inducing phytoplasma str. JR1, assembly GCF_000309465.1. Lineage (NCBI taxonomy): Bacteria > Bacillati > Mycoplasmatota > Mollicutes > Acholeplasmatales > Acholeplasmataceae > Candidatus Phytoplasma > Poinsettia branch-inducing phytoplasma. Next base: position 1,863 of record NZ_AKIK01000006.1, on the reverse strand, counting down.
GGAAGATGGGTCACATTTTGATCTCCAAAAAAAATTTCCCCTTCGTTCGCTTTTAAAAGTCCAGCAATCATATAAAGAATAGTGGATTTACCGCAACCGGAAGGCCCTAAAAGACTCACTAATTCGCCTTTTTTAATTTCTAAATTTAAGTCCTTAATTGCATAAGTTTGTTTTTTAGTTTGTTGATTTGTAAAAATTTTGGAAACATTTTTCATTATAATTCCCATGATCGTTTTTTATTATTATCCTTTTTTGATTTTGTTTTTATTAAAGTTAAAAAGAAATATTATTCGGTACTCTTGGAAAAGCAATTACATCTCTAACATTGTCTAAACCAGTTAAATAAAGCATTAGCCTTTCAAAACCTAAGCCGAAACCGGAATGAACGCATGTGCCGAAACGACGTAGATCTAAATACCATTCTAAGTCTTGTTGGGAAATATTAAAAGCTTTTATTTTAGCTTTCAAAACTTCTAAGTTTTCTTCTCTTTGTGAACCGCCAATTAATTCGCCTACTTTAGGGACTAAAAGATCCATAGCAGCCACTGTTTTATTATCAGGATTATTTTTCATGTAAAAAGCTTTAATCTCTTTAGGCCAATTGATCACAAAAACAGGCGCTTTAAAAACCGTATCCGTTAAATATTTTTCATGTTCTGTAGCTAAATCGCCACCATAAAAAGGTTTTTGTTCAAAATTTACTTTACTTTTTAATAAAAGATTAATTGTTTCTTCGTACGTTATTTGTGGAAATTTTTCCAAAGTAGCTATAGTAGTTAATCTTTGAATTAAACCGTTTTCGACGTTTTGATCTAAAAATTCAAAATCTTTTTGACTCTTTTCTAAAGAATAAGAAATCACACTTTGGAGCATTTTTTGAGCCATTGCTATATTCTGTCCTAAATCATAAAAAGCCATTTCTGGCTCTACCATCCAAAATTCAGACATATGTCGTTGAGTATGAGAATTTTCCGCTCTAAAAGTAGGGGAAAAAGTATAAACTTTACTAAAAGCGGTCGCGAAAGCTTCAGCTTCTAATTGACCCGTTACAGTTAAATAAGCCGGTTGTCCGAAAAAATCTTGTTTATAATCGATTTGTTTATTGGCGTTTAAAGGGGCTTTGTTTAAATCCAAGGTTGTAACTTGAAATAATTGACCCGCTCCTTCGCCATCGCTACCAGTTAAGATGGGTGTATGCACGTTAATAAATCCTTCTTGTTGAAAAAAATGATGAATAGCCATAGAAACTGTGTTACGAAGGCGAAAAACTACCCCAAAGAGATTAGTTCTTAATCTGAGATGAGCCACTGTGCGTAAAAACTCTTTAGAATGTTTTTTAGGTTGAATAGGATACTCATAAGAACTATTGCCTAAAATATGTATTTGAGAAACTAACAATTCAAAAGGTTTTTTAGCTTGAGGAGTAGCGACCAAAACACCTTCCGCTTTTACAGCAGTTCCTATCGTCAAATAGTCTTTAATCTTGTTTAAATCAATCCCTTCAGATTCTTTTAAAACTATTTGCAAGTCATCTACAAAAGTGCCATCATTTACATCAATAAAAACAAACTTTTTTTGAAAACGACCGTTTTTTATCCAACCATTAATGATGATCTTTTTGTTTAAATAAAGAGCGTAATCGGTATAAATATCTTTAACAGAACACATTTTTTTAGCTCCCGCCAATAAAATAATTATTAATATTTTAAAAATTGTTTTAATTCTTTATCAGAATATTAATAAAATCATCAAATCATATTTTTTATTCAAATCAAATTATAATGTTTACATGGAAAAGAATCATTTTATCAATAATTATTAAAATAATGCATAAATAGATAAAAAAGAAAATAAAACTAAAAA
>NZ_AKIK01000007.1:0-20499 GCF_000309465.1 Poinsettia branch-inducing phytoplasma str. JR1 | reverse complement strand
GTATAAAAAATATTATATAAAAGGAAATTAAAACTTAATATGATTATTAAAATACATAATCAAACTGACATAAATATTAAACCTTTTACTAACGCTTTATTCAAAATATTTAGTTCTTTTGAAAAAAAAAAAAAAACTACATATCGTTTTTATAGATAATATTAAAATGCAAGAAATGAATTTGTATTATCGTCAAAAAGATTATCCTACTGATGTTTTGACTTTTGTCAACGATGCTAATGACGATTCTTTAGGGGATATTATCATTTCTTTACCCAAAGCTTTTGAACAGGCGGATAAATTAAACCACAGTCATCAAAGAGAAATCATTTTTTTAGCTGTACACGGATATTTACATTTAAAAGGTTATGAAGACAAAACAGAAGAAGGATTGTTGGAAATGATCGAAATACAAAATAAAATTTTAAAAGAATATAATTTAGATATATAGTTGTTTGAATAAATAATATCAATTTTGAAGGAGAAAAAAATTAGTGTTTAAATCAGGTTTTATTACTATGATAGGCAATACTAATGTAGGTAAATCTACATTATTAAATTCTTTGATAAAACAAAAAATTTCTATTACTAGTTCTAAATCGCAAACTACTCGTAATAAAATTATGGGCATCATTAATGACCCTCATTATCAATTAATTTTTGTAGACACTCCGGGAATACATAAAGAAAAATATTTATTAAATAATAATATGAATTCTTTAGCGATACAAAGTATTAAAGATGTGGATATTGTTTTATTCGTAGTTGATCGCGAATGTACGTTCAAAGAAGAAAAAATTTTACAAACTATTCAACAACATAATAAAAAAGTGATTTTAGTGATTAATAAAATAGACGAAATTAAGCAAAAAATTTTAATTGATAAAATTATTTTTAGTTATTTAGAAAAATTTCCTTTCGAACACATTATTCCTCTGTCTGCTATGACACAACAAAACGTAGATATTTTGCAAGACAAAATTTTATCTTTAACAGAAGAAGGTCCACTTTATTTCGATAACACCATGGTTACTAACGTGACAGAACAAGAAATGATTTCAGAATTAGTCAGAGAAAAAATACTTTATTACGTACACGAAGAAGTTCCTCATGCATGCGCTGTCACAGTAGAAGATATGCGCTCGATGGAAGAAAATCCTTCATTGTTGGAAATTTCGGTTTTAATTTTAGTGGAAAAACCTAGCCAAAAGAAAATTTTAATCGGCGCTAAGGGTGAAAAAATAAAAAGAATCGGTACAGAAGCTAGAAAAGATATCAACCGCACTTTAAACAAAAGAATTCATCTTAACGTCTGGATTAAAGTAGAAAAAAATTGGCGTAATAGAATTAATTTGTTAAAGCAATTAGGATATATGCATTAAATACAACAATAATATATTATATTATTTATGACAAAAAAGCAAAGGATAAAAACATGTTATCTCTAAAAGAAATAATTATTTTTGCTAAACAGAATGGTTTTGTTTTTTCAGGTAGTGAAATTTATGGCGGTTTATCGAATAGTTTTGATTACGGTTCTTTAGGAACTTTATTAAAACAAAACATTAAACAAGCTTGGAAAAAGAAATTTTTTCAAGAAAGAAATGATAATGTTTTATTGGATAGTTCTATTATAATGAACTCCCAAATTTGGGAAGCCTCCGGACATTTAGAAATGTTTATCGATCCTTTAACCGAAAACAAAGAAACTAATAAACGTTATAGAGCTGATAAATTAATTCAAAGTCACGATCCTTCTTTTGACGTTAGTGCCTTAACTTTTGAAGAAATGACGCAATATTTAATTGAGAATGAAGTTTTAGAAACCAAAAATTGGGCCCCTGTTAAAAAATTCAATATGTTGTTTCAAACCCATCAAGGGGTTGTCATAGAGGAAAAGAAGCCTTTATATTTAAGACCAGAAACTTGTCAAGGTATTTTTGTTAATTTTAAAAATATTTTAAATTCTACTAGGAAAAAATTACCTTTTGGAGTGGGTCAAATCGGCAAATCTTTCCGTAATGAAATTACACCAGGTAATTTTATTTTTAGAACTTGTGAATTTGAACAAATGGAATTAGAATTCTTTTGTCAACCCGAAACACATCAAGAATGGTTTGCTTATTGGAAAGAATATTCTTATAATTTCTTATTAGAATTAGGGATTAAAGAAGAAAATTTAGAACTAAAAGATAATAAAAAAACTGAATTAAGTCATTATTCTAACGCTACTTCTGATATTTTATTCCGTTTCCCTTGGGGTTTTGATGAATTATGGGGAATAGCGTCAAGAACTGATTTTGATTTGAAAAATCATCAAAAATATTCTAAAAAAGATTTAAAATATTTTGATGAAAATACAAAAGAAAAATACTTTCCTTTTGTGATTGAACCTTCTTTAGGGGTCGAAAGGTTATTTTTAGCTCTTTTAGCTGACAGTTTAGAAACAGAGCAACTAAAAGAGGAAACTTCACGAACAGTGTTAAAAATTCATCCTTTTTTAGCGCCTTATAAAATAGCTATTTTACCTTTGATGAAAAAAATTCATTGTCATAAAGCAAAAGAATTGCAAAAAAAATTATCTAATTATTTCGAATTAACTTATGATGAAAACCAAAGCATTGGTAAAAGATATAGAAGACAAGATTCTATAGGTACTCCTTTTTGTTGTACGGTAGATGATCAAACTTTAAAAGATAATACGGTAACAATTAGAGATAGAGATACTATGAAACAACATAAAATACCTATTGAAAAAATCCGCGATTATATAGAAAATAAATTATTGTTTTAAGAATTTTAAAGTGGTGAAAAAATGATTTTATGGATAAAATAAAGGAATCTTTCGTTGCACAAATCAATGAAAAAATACCTATTTATGAATTAGTTCTTAAATCAGGTGTGATCTTAAAAAAACAAGGAAAAAACTTTATGGGCTTATGCCCTTTTCATCAAGAAAAAACACCTTCTTTTTCTGTTTCTAAAGAAAAGAATATTGCCTTTTGCATGTCTTGTAGTAAAGGGGGTAAGCCAGTTACTTATTGGCGTCAATTGAAAAATATTTCTACTGAAACAGCGGTAGAAGAATTATGTGAACAATTTCATATTGATTTGCCAAAACAAAAGAAAAATAATAAAGATGTTTTGTACGATGTATTAAATTCTGCGCAACAATATTTTCATGATTCACTTTTATACATTATCGACAACATTAAAGATCACCCTTTAGAACGTTATTTATTTCAAGAAAGAAAACTGACTTTAGAATTGATTAAAGAATTTGGTTTAGGTTATGCTTACGATGATTTTAACTCTCTGAAAGATTATTTATTAGAGAAAGGCTTCTCTGCCAAAAATTTATTGAAATTAGGTTTAATTAAACAAAGATCTAACAACGAAAAAGAATATTATAATTTTTTCGTAGACCGTTTGATGTTTCCTTTGACTGATGAAAAAGGTAATATTGTTGGTTTTTCAGGACGTTTGATTAAAGAAAAAGAAAAATATCCTAAATATTTATTTAATTCGGAAACTGCTTTATTTAAAAAAAGTAATCTTTTATATCGTTTATACCAACATCAAGAAGATATTCAAACTAAGAACGAAATTATTCTAACTGAAGGTGTTTTTGATGTCATAGCTTTTTATAAAAAAGGGATTAAAAATGTAGTTGCCACTTTAGGAACTAGTTTTACGGAACAACACGCTAAATTACTTCAATCCAGAAGTCAAAATTGTTTAATTATTTATGATAGCGATAATGCGGGAAAAGAAGCGGCTCTAAAAATATCGACTTTACTGATTAAACGTAATTTTAAAATTAAAATAGTAACTTTGCCTGATAATCTAGATCCAGACCAATACATTTTACAAAAAAACATAATCAATCTCTCTTCTTTAAAAGAAAAAGCGAAAGATTTTGTCTTTTATAATGTAGAAGAATGGAAAGAACAGAACCAAAGTGATAATGAAATAGAGTCTAAAACCGTTACCTTATTGAAATATTACGATCTAGAAACTAAAAGATATTACGCGAAAGAATTGTATAAAACATATCAAATTTCATTAAATTTAGCTGAACAAACTTATGATAAAGAAAACAACTTATTTAACGATAAAAAAGGTTATCGATTCTTAAGCCAAATCGCCAATGATTCAGATAAATTCATTCATATTAAAAAAATGAATAAAAAACAATATAACGAAACTGACAAACATATCATTATTGAAATTTTGTTGAGCGATAAGTTTTTGCCATTAATTTATGAAAAAAGAGTTATTATTTTTTTACATAATTCGGTGTTGATTGATATTGTTGCCAAAATCAAAGAATATTACGAAAAACATTTGCCTGAAGAAAACATTCACGTCAATCGACATGTGGATTTAGACAGATTTGCCCTTCTTTACGAAGATTTTTTTCAAGAAAGAAAAGCAAAATTCGATTTTGATCTTTTCAAAGAAGATATTGAAAATAGTTTTTTATTTAAACAGAAAAAAAACCTACCACATTTAGAAGATGTAAAAATACTTTTATCGAAGAAAACACAATTAGATGATTTAGCCAACATAGAAAAAGAAATCGCTTCTTTAGAAAAAGACTTAACTCAAATGATAAGCAACGAAGAAGATATCCGACAGATAGAAGAAAAAGGGCAACAATTAATTCAAAAAAAGTTAGAACTTCACAAAGTAAGAGAAAAGTTAGCTAAATTTTAAAAACCAATTAAAAGAGACTAAAATAAAAGTCATCTTATCATTATCGTACTAAAATTGTATAAAATAAAATTAATGGATGAAAAATATGAATTTAAGACAAACGATAAAACAGATATTTAAAAAACATAATTCCAAACTAGCCAAAGATGCGACTATGAGTTCTATTAATGTTGCGTTGAAAAAAAAGTTAAGATGGGTTAATAGTTTTAATAAAAATATGGTTCCGTTTAACGAAGAAATTATCAAATTTTTAATCGCTCAAGATAAAAAAATTAAAAAAGAAAATGTTAAAAAATTAAAAGAACAAAAATTGAAAAAAAATAATTTATCTTTTGAAGATGATGAAAGTAAAGAAGATTACCAAGAAGAATTGAATTTAGAAAAAATTTCTAATTCAATTAAAGTTGACGATCCTGTCAGAATGTATTTGAAAGAAATCGGTCAAATACCTTTATTAACACATGAAGAAGAAAGGGAAAATTCGAAAATGGTTTACGAAGGCATTAGAGCACGTAAACAAATGATTAAATACAAAAAGAAAGAAATAACTCTAACTTCAGAACAAATTCAAAAAAACCATGAATTAATCAAAAAAGGTTTATTAGGCAAAAGCAAATTAGTAGAAGCGAATTATCGTTTAGTAGTTTCTATCGCTAAACGTTATATCGGGAGAAAAATATTATTCTTAGATTTAATTCAAGAAGGTAATATGGGGTTAATGAGAGCGGTAGATAAGTTTGATTATAGAAAAGGTTTTAAATTTTCTACTTACGCTACTTGGTGGATTAGACAAGCGATTACCAGAGCAGTAGCCGGCCAAGCAAGAACAATTAGAATTCCGGTTCATATTATCGAAACAATGAATAAAATTTCTCGTTGCAGAGGCAAGTTAACGCAAGATTTATCCAGACAAGTAGGTAATCACGAAATAGCTAAAGAAATGAATATTAAAACTAAACAAATCACTGATATTCAGATGATAGAAAAAGAAACTATTTCTTTAGAAACTTCAGTCCGAGAAGAAGATGATTCTTCTTTAGGTGATTTCATTAGTGACGCTAACGCTGTTTCTCCCCACGAATACATGTTGCAGGAAACTTTAAAAAATACTTTAGATGAAACTTTAGAAGAAGCTTTAACCGTAAGAGAACAACAAGTTTTAAAAATGAGATACGGGTTGTTAGATGATCGTATTTACACTTTAGAAGAAGTCGGCGCTATGTTTGGTGTTACCCGAGAAAGAATACGTCAAATCGAAGCGAAAGCTTTAAGGCGCCTAAGATCGCCTTCAAGGCAAAATAAATTGAAAATGTTATATAAAAATATTAACAAAAAATGATGAAAAGAATTGATTTTATTGCTTCTTTGCTTCAAGGTTATCATACGGTTGTAGATGTCGGAACAGACCATGGTTTAGTGTTAAAAAAAGCTTTTGAACAAGGTTATATTCAAAAAGCGATTGCTTCTGATATCAATCCTCAACCGTTAGAAAAAGCACGGGAAAATTTAGAAAATTATCCCGTGGAATTTTATTTAAGCGACGGATTTGAAAATATCCCTTCCTCTTTTGATTTGGCTTTGATTGCCGGCATGGGTCCTTATACTATTATCCATATTTTAGAAAAAACTTCTCATATCGGCAAACCTTTCATCTTAGGTTGTCAAGGGAAAATCCATCTTTTAGTCGAATGGTTAAAAAGAAACTATTATACCATTCAAAACCATTATATTGTTCACGATAAATTTAATTATATGTTTTTAAAAGTCATCCGAAATAAATGAAATTTAATAAAAATGAAGATTTTTTTATTTTGGATGGTAAAAAAACATTATTTCAAGTATAATAATAGTTGTTTAAAAGGTTTGAGTAGCTCAGCAGGATAGAGCAACGGCCTTCTAAGCCGTGGGTCAGGGGTTCGAATCCCTTCTCAAACGCCATTGTAAAAAAAAGACGAATTAAGAAAAAATTTTGTAAAAAATTAAATAAATATTTTATTATCAAATAAAGCATTTTGCTACGAAAGTGTTTTATTTGATAATAAAAAAAAGGAGATGAAAAAATGGCTGTTCCCTTTAGAAGAACCGGTAAGACTGCAAAAAGAAAAAGACGTACACATTATAAATTAAACAAACCAACTTTAGTAGTATGTCCGGAAACTAATAATTTTACTTTACCCCATCGTGTTACTCTTAATAGTGGTTATTACAAAGGAAAATTAATTTTGTCAAAGAAAAAAAAAGATAATTAACAATATCCTATTTTCCCAAAAAGATATTAATTATCTTTTTTAATTTATAAAATTATTTTATGGGAAAATATTTAACAAATTAAAGGAAAATAAACAAATGAAAAAGATGACTTCTTCTGAAATTAGAAAAATGTGGTTAAATTTTTTTGTAGAAAAGGGTCATTACCAAGAAAAATCGGCTTCTTTAGTACCGCAATCCGATCCTACTTTATTGTGGGTGAATGCTGGGGTAACTCCTTTGAAAAAATATTTTGACGGTTCAGAGAAAGTTCGTTTTCAAAACATTGTTAATGTGCAAAAATGCTTAAGAAATAATGATATCGAAAATATCGGCAAAACTTCTCGCCATAACACTTTTTTTGAAATGTTAGGCAATTTCTCTATCGGTGGTTATTTCAAAGAAGAAGCGATTGATTTGGCTTATGAATTGTTATTATCCGAACGTTTTTTCGCTTTACCAAAAGAAAAATTATATATTACTTATTTCCATCAAGACTTAGATACATATCATTTTTGGTTAAAAAAAGGGATAGATGAAAATCATTTAATCCCTTTGAAAACTAATTATTGGGAAATCGGCGAAGGTCCTTGTGGTCCTTGTACAGAAATCTTTTTTGATCGTGGATCTGAATATGATTCAAGAGGTCCTGAATTAATTGAAAACGATATTGAAAACGATCGTTTTATTGAAATTTGGAACATTGTTTTTTCCCAATATAATTCTGTTCCTGAAGCAAAACGTGAGAATTATAAAGAATTACCGCAAAAAAATATAGATACTGGAGCAGGTTTAGAACGTTTAGCTTGTATTTTTCAAGATAAAAAAACTAATTTTGAAACTGATTTATTCTATCCTATTATTGTCGAAATGGAAGAAATAAGCGGGTTTAAATATCAAGAGGACGAAACCTTTAGAATTATCTCAGACCACGTTAAAACATTAGTTTTTGGTCTTGGAGATGATGTTGTTTTAACCAACTACGGAAGAGGCTATGTTCTCAAAAGACTTTTAAGAAGAGCTTTTCAAAAAGGTAAAAAAATAGGGTTAAATCAACCTTTCTTATATCGATTAGTGCCGACTGTGGCTGATATGATGCAAGAATTTTATCCTGAGTTAAAAGATAAAGAAACAGTTATTGCTCAAATGATCCAAAAAGAAGAAGAAAAATTTTTGCACACTTTAAAAGAGGGTGAAGTCAAAATTTTAGAATTGACTGAAGATAATAAAATATCTGATGAAAATTTTTTTAAACTTTATGATACTTATGGTTTGCCTAAAGAGGTTGTTTTAGAATTCTCCGAACAAAGAAATATTGAAGTAGATTCAGATCAATTTGATATTTTCTTACAAAAACAGAAGAAATTATCTCAAAAAAACCAAAATAAAGATTTTAAAAATGGGATGAAAGAACAAAATACGGATCATTTAAACTTTACCGCTCCAAGTGAATTTGTGGGTTATGAAGTTTTAGAAGCCAAAACAAAAGTTCTTAAAGTGTTTAAAGAAGGTATTGTTTTAGAAAAAACTCCTTTTTATCCTCGTATGGGCGGTCAATCTTGCGATGAAGGAACTATTAACAATGTGCCCGTTACTAAAGTGACGAAATTGCCGAATGGTCAAATAATACATCAAATCGCTAATGTCTTTCACGAAGGACAAGAGGTAGTAGCTATCGTAGATCCAGAGAATAGACGCAAAAATTCTTTAAATCATACGGCAACTCACCTTTTAAATGATTCTTTGAGAAAGGTTTTTGGAAAACATATTAAACAACAAGGTTCCTCTTTGAACGATAAGGTTTTAAGGTATGATTTTAACCATTATAACCTCTTATCTTTTGATGATTTGATGCAATTAGAAAACCAAGTTAATGATTGGATTTCTCAAAAATACCCCGTTATAACAAAAGCGATGTCTTTTGTAGAGGCGCAGAAAAAAGATGCTAAATTTTTAGTAGATAAAGATTATTCTGATACAGTAAGAGTAGTTAAAATCCACGATTTTTCTCTTCAATTATGTGGCGGAACGCACGCGAAAAACACTATGGAACTAAAAAGATTCGCCATTTTATCGTACAGTTCTATTGGTTCTGGTATTTACAGAATTGAAGCCACTTCCGAGGATAACGTTAGAAATGCTATAGAACAGAAAATTAGTCCTTTTGTCAAAGAAGAACAACAAATTTTGCATAAAATAGAGCAAGATCAAAAAGTAGTTAATGCGAAAATTATTCCTAAAATTATGATTAATTATAATAGTTATGAAGATATTCAAAACTATAAATCTTACGTTCAAGCTTTAAAACAACAACAGATCGCTATCCAAAAAGAAATGGTCAAAAAACAAACTGAACTAATTTTGCAAAAAGCGGATCAATTTATTCCTGATAAAATTGAAAAACAAATGTTAATTATGATTCACGATGAAACCAATATAGAACCCAATATTTTAAAAACTTTATTAGAACATTTATTTGACAAATTACAAAATGATTTTTTAATTTTATGTCAAAAACAAAACAATGGTTTTGTTTTATTAGTGAAAAGTAAAACTGTTCATGCGGGACAATTTTTAAAAAACATTAACAAAATTATTAACGGCAAAGGTGGTGGAAATAAAACTTTTGCTCGTTCTTTCAGTTCAGATATAATGAAAATAAATGAATTAGAAAAGGGATGGAAGACTTGTTTGTGAACAATAACAATTCTTTTTTAGGTTTAGATTTAGGTGAAAAAACATTAGGAATTGCTCTTTCTGAATCTGGTATTATCGCGAATAATTTAAAAACTATTAATTTTACTCAACATAAATATGAAGAATTAATAATGCCTTTAAAAGAAGTGATAGAACAATTCAATATTAAAACGATTATTTTAGGAAATCCTAAACATATGAATAATGATGTTGGCATTAAAGCAAAAATAAGTATGAAATTTCAAGAGAAACTACAAAATAATTTTCCTTTGATGGAAGTAATTTTGTGGGACGAACGTTTATCTACTGTACAAGCTTTTCAAGCTATAAATAGCAGCAGTGGCCCTAAAGTTTCCAAACACAAACAAAAGAAAAATAAAAAACTAAAAGACGAAATAGCGGCGATGATTATTTTACAAAATTTTTTAAATTTTCGTTCTAATCAATTATTGGAACAACAACAATTAGAAAAAAAGCCGAAAAAGACAAAGAAAAATAAAAAAAGATAAAGTTTTTTATTATCAAATAAAAAAAGGTTAATTTATTTAAATATGCCAAGTATGAAAAACGAACTAAAAGAAAAAACTTTACAAGAAATTAAAACATATGCTATTTCGCATCAAATTCCTATTATACATGATGAAACCAAATTATTTTTAGAAAAAATGATAACTGACAATAATTTTAGGGATGTTTTAGAAATAGGAACAGCGATTGGTTATAGCGCTTTATCTATGAGTAATGAGAAAAATAATATTCAAACCATTGAAAGGGAATATCCCAACGTCCAATTGGCGAAGGATTTTTTAAAAAATATTTCTCATGAAATTGAAGTTATTTGGTCAGAAGCTTTTTTTTATCAACCGCAAAAAAAATATGATTTCATTTTTATCGATGCTTCAAAGGTTCAATACGAAAAGTTATTTAAGAAATACCAATTTTTTTTAAAGGATAATGGCGTTATTGTATGTGATAATTTGAATTTTCATAATTTAGATGTCAACACTATTTCTAGAAGTGCGAAAAGAATTATCACTAAATTAAACAGTTTTAAAACTTTTTTAACTGAAAATAGGGAATTTAAAACTATTTTTAAAGATATTGGTGATGGATTAAGTATTTCTTGGAAAAAAAATTTTTCACCTAAAATAATTTAATTTTGAAATTAAAATTATTATCAAATAAAGGAAATAAAATGAATAAAAAAAGTTATACTTTAACTCAATCAGGAGTTGATAAATTAAACGAAGAATTAAATCACCTTAAAAACGTTAAAAGAAACGAAAACTTATTAGCTTTAAAAGAAGCAAGAGAACAAGGGGATTTAAGCGAAAATGCTGATTATAGTGCAGCTAGAAACGAACAAGCTGTCATAGAAACCAGAATTTTAGAAATTCAAAATATTTTAAAAAATGTTAATATTATTAGTGCTTCTGTTAAAAACAAAGACATCAATATTGGGAATAAAGTGCATTTAAGATTTTTAGATACTATGGAAGAAAAAAACCTACATTTAGTAGGAATTTTAGAAGCAGACCCTTTTGTTGATAAAATTTCTATTGAATCTCCTATTGGTCAAAGTATTCAAGGTTGCAAAATAGGCGATAAAGTAGTGGTTAAAACTGAAACTGGCAAAAACTTTACAGTAGAAATTCTAAAAATAGAATAGATAAAATGGGGAAAGCGAATAAATATTTGCCTAAATTTTATTATGATTCTTTTTTAGATATCCCTTATGAATATTTGGCGAAAAAGGGTATTAAAGCGTTGTTTTTTGATTTAGACAACACTTTATTAGAAAACAACCAAAAAACTTTAAGTGAAGAAAATAAACAATTTTTACAACAAATTCAACCCTTATTTAAAATAGTGATTCTTTCGAATGCTTCTAAAAAAAGATTGGAAACTGTTTTAAAAAACAATTTTGATTATATTCCGCTTACTTTTTTTCATAAAAAACCTTCTTCATGGGGTTTTTTAAAAGCTTTGGAAAAATTTAACGTTTCAGCAGAAGAAACAGTTATGATCGGTGATCAATTAAGAACGGATATTTTAGGAGCTAATAAAATGAAGATTACTTCTATTTTAGTAAAACCGATTAATAGAAACAACGAATCATTATTTTCTCGTTTAAGCCGTTATTTTATCGAAAGACCTTACATCAAAAAAATCAAAAAAAATAATCCGAAAATTTATCAACAAAAATTTAAAAACTTTGTTGAATTAGAAAAATGATTGTGATTTATGTTAATAGAAAATATTTTAAAAAAATTAAACGAAAAATTTAAAAATGATGCTCCTAGATTGAACCATATTTTAGGAGTTTATAGGAAAGCTATGGAATTGTCTCGTTTTCATAAAGCAGACATCTTGCAAGCGCAAATAGCTGCTTTATTTCATGATTATACTAAAAACGATTCTTTAGAATTCCATGTCTCCGTTTTAGATAAAAAAATCATTAATAAATATAAACAAGCTACTTTTATGTATCACGCTTTTAGTGCTCCTGTGGTGTTAGAAAAAGAGTTTAAAATTAGTGATAAAAAAATTTTAAACGCTATTAGAAAACATGTTTGGGGTCATAAGACGATGAATAAGCTGGATAAAATTATTTTATTAAGTGATAAATTAGAAAATAATCGTGATTTTCCGCAAGTTAATTATTTTAGAAAATTGGCTTTTGAAGATTTAGATCAAGCGGTTTATCAACTTTTAAAATTTAATTTTGCATATTATCAATCTAAAGGTTTTAAACATTCTGAAGAACAATTGGCCATTTTAACTTCTTTAGAAAAGAAATTGAAAAAATAAATAATGGTGTTGAATAATGTTACAAATTATTTCAGGAAAATACAAAGGTTTTAGATTAAATTTAGTTCCTTCGGAAAAAACCAAAAGTACTTCTCATTTAGTTCGAAAAGCTTTATTTGATACAATTGGGGTAGAAATAGAAGGTCAAACGGTGCTAGATTTATTCTCTGGTTCAGGAGCTTATGGTTTTGAAACTTTAAGTAGAAAAGCTAAAGCGATCTATATGGTGGATAATTTATTGACTGCTTATAAAACAATTAAAAAAAACTGCCAAAAATTGCAACTAAAGAATGATGAAGTTTATATTTTTTATGGCGATGCTTTTAGAATGTTGAAAAAATTTATTAAAGAAGAGTTAATCTTTGGTTTAATCATTTTAGATCCTCCGTATTTTTCTGATTATTTTGAGCCTTTATTCAATATTTTAAGTCCCTTAACTAATCAAAATAGTTTAGTGATTTACGAAACCAGTCACAAGATGAATTTGCCGTCAAAAATAAACGATTTTCATTTAATTAAAAGTAAAAAATACGGTAGCAAGAAGTTAAACTATTATCGCAAAGTTTTCTTTGCTTTATCATGAAAATTTATTTATGTTTTAAATTATAATAAAATTGAATGATTTTATTTTATAAATTTATTTTATAAAAAAGGAGAATTATATCATATGAATTGGATCGGAACTTGTTTGTTTTTATTAGGATTAATTTTAGGAATTGTTGTAGGAGCTTTTTTCATGTTCCGTTGGTTCAAAAAATATTTAGAAAAAAATCCTCCTATTACGGAAAGACAAATTAAAGAAATGTTTAAACAAATGGGAAGAACCCCAGGAGAGAAACAAATTAAACAAATCATGTCTTCTTTCAAAAAAAAATAAAAGGAGGTTTTATTCAATGAACCAAAGTTATTTAGTTTGTTTTGCAATCGTTTTCATTGTGGTGGGAGTTCTTTTTTTCATGAACTTTCTTTACGACAGAAAAGTTAAAATGAAAATGAAAAAATATTTACTGAATTGTTCGGATATAGAAAAAGAAGTATTAAAAAGTTTTTTACAAAATAAAAATAAAGAATTTCCGTTAACTAAAAATTCTTCTATTACTTTTAATTTAGTGAAATTAAATATTTTAAGAAAAATAAAAGACGATAATACAAATCCTCTACACTCTTTTTACGCTATCAATATAGAAATCTTTAATTTAGTGAACAAAGATAAAACTTTAAGAGAGATATATTTATTCACCAATCATCAACTTTAAAAGGAGAAATATAATTCTTTTATCGTTGAAAAATTACAAAGGAATGGAAAACAAAATGAGTCAATTAAAATTAATCGCTTATCATGATGAAAGATTAAACGATATAGGAATCGTTAAAAACGGTTTAAAAACTAAATTAGATTCAGCTTTAACTAATGCTAACGATAATTACAGTGATCCAAGAGAATTAATGAGTTTATCTTTATTAGTGTGTGTTTATAAAACTACTAAAAAATATCTTGCTTTGAAAAAACCGCATTTATCAGACATTAAAATAAAAGTGTCAACTAGCACTTCTAAAGATGAACAAGGTTTTTATTTCAAATTAGAACTTATTATGGGCATTAAAGAAGCCTCCGTACAAGAAACAACTGAAATCATGGATACAGTTCATACTAAATGTCCTGTTTCTAGAATGTTAAATGATTATCCTCATTTAATCTTAAGTGCTGTTTTATACGAAAGTATCGCTTAAAAAAATTTGCAAAGTTAAAAAGAAATTGACCTAAATTTCATAGGATTTTTTAGGTTTTTAAAACGCGTTTTAATATAAGATAAAAATTTATATCATTTGAAAAAATAATTATTGTTTGTAAAAGAAAGATGGATTTTAATATGAAGAATTTAAACAATAAAAAAGAAAGAAAAGTAGTTAAAGTTGGTAGCCCGATACAAGCGGTTATTAATACCTTAAATAAAGCTAAAGAATTATATTACGATAAAGGTATCGATTTAGAAGTAGTCAAAACTAATTGGACTGAAGAAAATATAGATATTTTAAAAAGTAAAAAAATTGATGGTTTGATTTACACTAATATTCATGTTTTTAAAGCGACTAATGATTTTTTAATTAAAAACAAACAAGAACCTTTTGTTTTTATTCAACCTTTTTATCATTCTAAATACGGTTTATACGCTAATAAAAAAAGCAAAAAACAATTATTAAGTTTAGAAGAAGTTAAAAAACATAAAAATTTAAAAGTCTTATTAGCTGTGGCTTTTTCTTTCATTGAACCTTGTGATACTTCCCGTTCTCTTTTAGTGTTGAGAAATAACGGATTAATCGATATTCCTGAAGAGGTTTTAAAAGAAAAAAGATTAAATATTAATTTTTCTGATATCACCAATCCTTATAATTTAGAATTTACTAAAACTTCTCAAATTCCTTTTAAATTTGCTGAAAATCCTGATGAATATGATTTAATGGTTAATTGGCCTGCTTTTATGAATAGCAACCCTGATTTTATCAGAATCGGTTCTAATATCACAGGCGAAAATGAACCAACTAACGAAATAGTAGAATCATACGCTATTGGTATGATTTCTAGACAAGATAATCAAAATAGCGAAGAGATCAATATACTAAAACAAATTCTAAAAGATCCCGAAGTTAAAGCGTTTCACGTGAATCAAACTCATAACGGAATGAAAAATTATGTTATGATTGAAAAACCTGAAGAATTAAAAGATAGACTAATTAAAAATTGGTTATAAACTGTATAACCGTCAAGAAAAATAATAAATAAAAAGATTAAAAGGATACAATTATGAATAACTTAGCTAACAATCACAACGATAATAAACCTAAAAAAACTATTAAAATAGCTACTAATTTTCCTTCTTCTTTAAATACTTTACAAAGTACTAAACATTTAATCGAAGATGGCTACATTTTAGAAGTTATTTCTGAAGCAGAATTAAAAGAAAAATATCAAATTACTTGCAATGACGCTCTTAAAGAAGGTCTTGTAGATGTGAGCATTTCTAATAATTACCACACTATGAATTCTTATAACGATTTTTCGGCAACCGATGAAGAAACTAAATTAACGATGGTGCAACCGTTTTTTCACCCTCGTTACGGTCTATACGTTCATCAAAAAAACCCTTTAAAACTTCAATCAGTAGAAGATGTTAAAAAACATAAAAATTTAAGATTATTATTCGCTCCTTTTAATGATTTGTTCGCAGCACCATGTGATTTTTCACGTTCTCTTTTGTTGTTAAATAATTTAAAATTAGTTAAAATCGATGAAGAAGTGATCAAAGCTAAAGGTTATAATTTGAACTTAGACGATATAGAAAATATTTATAATTTGGATTTTGTTAAAACTAATAATTTATTTAAAGTAGTGGAATTATTCGCCGATCCAACTAAATACGATTTATCTATCAACTGTCCTGGTTTTATGAGAAAAAACCCTGATTTCAAAAGAATCGGTACTGTAAGTCCCGAAGAACAAGAAAATAATATCGTTTTCTCTTCTTACGCTATTATTTTAGCTTCTAGAAAAAACAACCAAGATGATGAAAAAGTCCAAGCGGTTAAAAGATTTTTAAAACACGAAAAAGTGCAAAAAACTATGTTTGAAGCTGGTGGACCAGGCAAAGATTACGTTATGGTGCAAAACCCTGATAAATTAAAAGCAGACATACTAGCTAATTTCGAACAATAATTATCCATAACTATTTGATACAAAAAAACAAAAAACTATGACATCCTCGCGGGTGATATTTTTTTGAAAAAAGGAGTTTAATAACCACTTATGAAAGATAATTCTTTTCGTTCCTATTTTCCTATTTTTAAAAAAAATCCTAAATTAGTTTATTTCGATTCCGCTTCTACTTCTTTAAAACCACAAACAGTGATAGATGCTATGTCAGATTTTTATAATAATAATGGCATGAATTTTAGATCTTTCGGCACTTTATCTGTGCAAAACAATCGTTTAATGGGTGAAACAAGAGAAAAAACGGCTCAATTCATCAACGCAGAACCTGAAGAAATTATCTTTACCAAAGGAACGACTGAATCTTTAAATATGTTAACACAAATTCTTTCGCAAAACATCCAACCAGGAGATGAAATTATTACTTCAGAATTAGAACATAATTCATCTGTTTTACCTTGTATTAAAGCGGCAGAAGATAAACAAGCTAAATTAGTGTTTGTGCCTTTGAGCGACCAAAACAAAATCACTGTTGAGAACTTTAAAACTGTTTTAACCGATAAAACTAAAATAGTAGTTTTAACTCATATGTCTAATGTTTTAGGTTATGAAACTCCTATTAAAGAAATCGCTAAAATTGCTCATCAAAAAGATGTGTTAGTAATTTTAGATGCTGCTCAATCCGTAGCTCATCAACGTTTAGATATGAAAGATTTAGATGTTGATTTTATGGCTTTTTCGGCTCATAAAATTTATGGACCTTTTGGCGTAGGCATCCTTTACGGTAAAAAAGTACATTTAGAAAAAATGAAACCTTCTTTTTTAGGTGGTGGTACTATTCAAGAAGTTTTTAAAGATCGTTATGTTTTAAGAGATACTCCTTATAAATTTGAATCAGGAACCCCTAATATAGGCTCAGTTATTGCTTTTAAAAAAAGTTTAGAATTTATCGAATCTATTGGAATAGACAAGATTCATCAACATAATAAAAAAATGGTTGCTAAAATTAAAGAAGAATTTAAAAAAATCCCACAAATTAAGGTTTTAAACGAAGGTGCTGATAATTTAGTACTTTTTGTTTTTGACAAAATTCATGCTCATGATGTCGAAAGTTCTTTAGCTAAACATAATATCTATCTTAGAACAGGTCTGCATTGTGCTAATTTAGCTTCTAAAAAATTAAACCAAATAAGCACTATTAGAGTGTCTGTTGGGTTACACAACACTGAAGAAGATATAGCTTTTTTAATTACTCATTTAAAAAAAATAAAAGATTTTTTTAGTTTAATTTAAAAATCAAAGGAATTAACTAATGTGTGTAATGAACGAATTACAAAAAAAATTAATGATTCAGCATTCTAGCTATCCCCAAAATCATGGTTTAGTTAAAGATGATAGTTATTTACATATTCATTATCAAAATAACTCTTGTGGCGATGCTATAGATTTACAAATCAAAATAGTAGATGGCGTTATCGTTGATATTAAACACGATACTCAAGCTTGCGCAGTATGTTGTGCATCAGCTAGTTTAATGTCAGTACATTTAAAAAAGAAAACTATTCCCGAAACACTCAATAAAGTGAATCATTTTTTAGGAATGGTGAAAGATAAAAACTATGATGAAACGCAAATAGACCCTGACTTGAAAGTGTTTAACTTATTGAAACAACCTTCCAGTAGAGTTTTATGCATCAGCCTCCCTTGGGAAGCTATACAAAAAAATATCGAACAAAACCATTCTTCCTTAAAATAATATACCAAAAAAAACCTTTTTAAAAATTAAAAAGGCTTTTTTTGGTATATAGTAGGGATTAATTTATTATAGTAACGATTTATTCGGTTAATTGGTAATCAATAATTTGACCATCAGAGGAAACGGTTTTTAATAAAACATCCGTTAGAGGGTCGTATTCATAATCAATGGTTATTCCGTTAGACAAAACTTCTTTAATTAGATAGTCTTTTATAGGATCAAACTCTTTAATATGACCATTAGGAAAGATAATTTTAACCAATTTATTAGTTTCTGGTTCATAACCGAAAATAGTTTCTTTAATGGTTTTATCTGAAGTAATTTCTCTTATGATAAGGTCTTTTTCTGCATCCATTTCGATGATCGTTTTATCCGGCAAACAGATTTTAATTAATTTATGACTATCAGGATCAAAATCTGGTATCGATTGTAAAACATTTCCATCTGGTAAAGTATGTTTTAATAAAAAACCCTTTTTCGGATCATATTCTTTAATAGATTTATCAGGTAAAAACTCTTTAATAAGAATGTTATTGTCAATATTATATTCTTTGATCGTTCCGTCTGATAAAATTTCTTTTTGTAAATGGTTTTTATACAAGCTAAATTCTTTAACATCGCCATTCGGGTGAATAATTTTTTTTATTCTTTTGGTGTTAATATCATATTCTGTAATAATTTTATTTTCTGAAGAAACTTCTTTCACACTATTATCTTCGTATATTCTGATGTTTCCGTTTGGCAAAATTTCTTGATTTAAAATATTACGGTATTCTTTAACAACGCCTTTGGGCGTGATTTCTTTTAATAAATGTCCCTTAATAACGTCATATTCTCTTGCCCATCCTGTAGGGAGAATAATCTCCATTATATCCCCTTTTAATTTTTTAATAGTTTTATCGGGGGAAATTTCTTGTTGAAATTGATTATCTTCCGTGTTAAATTCGGTGATGGTTCCATCAGAAAGTAAAATTTTTTCTATTTTACCGGTCTTAAGATCATATTGAAAAGTTTTAAAATCGTTAACTACAATCCTTAATAAAGACTGCGTTTCTGGATCATATTCGTAATAAATTTTAATTTTATTAGGTAAAATCTCTTTAATGACTTGTTGTTGATCGTTATATTTTTTAATATAGCCGTTAGAGAATTTTTCTTGAACTAAATGACCTGTGATAGGATCATATTCTTTAACATTTCCTTCGGTGAAAATGGTTTTAATTAAATTGCCTGTGATAGGATCGTATTCATTTATTTCGCTATCAATATCCATATTTTGATTAGATTCTTTAGTGTTGTAATGATATTCCTTTATATTATCGGCTGATAAAGAAGTATCTATTATATATGGTTGATGAAGTTTATAAAAGACAAATAGAAACGCAATAACAAGCAATAATGATAAAATAGGGATTAAAAAAAATTTAGTCAAAGCATAACTATTATTGTTATTATCTTGTGGCGGTTGCAAATATTTCCTCTTCTGTGTGAAATTTTATTCATTTGAAATTATTGGGTTTATCTTTAACAAAATAAGAATTGAGAAAGTCAAAAAAATGAAAAATATCATTAAATACACTTTTATTATACAATAAAAAAACTATTCTCATTCTGATATCCATCAATCATTTAATAGTCCGAAAGGGCAAGAAAATTGTTTAGGAGCGACTATTTAACCTGTTGCGCGCGCTTAAAGTGTCTAAAAAAACTGTGGAGTTTTGAAACTTATTTACTCTCGAACTGAAGGTTTTTCCAGTTTTACGTAACATTTCTGTTGGAGCGTCTGTAACTGTAGAATATGTTTGATAAATTTTGCAACCTAGTCCTGTAACGTTACAAATTATCGGAACATAATCAACCAAATCAGTAATTCCCATAGCCACATTTTCAATAGGAATTATTATTATATTATTGACCAATTCTAAAGTATTTGGATTATTTTCTATAAGTAATTCAATAACTTCAAAAACTTGTTTGATGGCCGCATCCTTAGCTGCTGAAGTAGCCACTTTTATAAAAAAGGTTCGGGAATTGGAGTTTTTGCAACAACTTTTTGAAATAATTTTTTATAAATTTCTTTGGCTATATATTTTCCTGCGAGGTTTGTAAAAAATGAGATCCTTTTATTAATTTGCTCTTGCTATTTGGTTTTTCTCTGGTGTGTCAAATTTCCAAAAAAAAATACATTTTTGCAGAACCATTTCCTAACCATCTTAAATCAACAAATTCGTAAAAATGATCTCTTCCTTTTCTGTTACCGCCGTCAAAATAAACGCCCATAAATTCTTCGTCATCGTTTTTGATATACCATTACATATTGCCATCTTTTTCTTTATTATAAGAAGTGCTTGAAGAAACGCTGCCATTTATAAGAAGGGTTAATGTCGGTTTTAATATAATTTAAAACATCCGAAGAAGTGCTATTTTTGTTTAAAACTACATGAATAACTTTTGTTTTTTGAATTGATCTTTCTGTAAAAGAAACGCCCTGACTAAAATCTTTCGTTTAATTGATATGATTATTTATATTATAAACCTTCTTTTTCAAAAGTCAAGTATAGAG
>NZ_AKIK01000008.1:0-18554 GCF_000309465.1 Poinsettia branch-inducing phytoplasma str. JR1 | reverse complement strand
TTTAAAATATAAAAAAATAATAAGAATAAGGTGGTGTGTTTTGTTGAAGTTTTTTGAATATTTATTAAATCCTTCTAAAAGAATTAGAAAATTATTAAAAAATAATAATGAAGATATCGAAATCATAAATAAAAAAATAGCAAAATTAAAATCTCAAAAAATTACCAATACTAATAAATATGTTACTCATTCAAGTGTTTTTTTGAAAATATTTTTTTTAATAATTATTAGTTTATTGAGTGGTTTTGTGTTTTTTCATTATTTCTCTAATGCGACAAAGAAAGTTGCTTTAAATAAAGATGAAATTGAAGAGAGAAAAATATTAATTGATAATCGAAACTTGAAATATGAAGAACTAAGAAACAAACAAAATCAATCTCGAAGAACAGCAATTTATGAAGAGTTAAAACAATTAAACTTAAAATATGACAATTTAGAGCTAAAAAGAAACAAGTTCAAAAAAACACTAGAAAAAATGTTTTGGACTTTATACATATCTACGGGGGTTTCAAGTATATTATGGTTAATAAGTTTTTATTTTTTCATTCCCTTACTTAAGTATACAACTTTTTTATTGGCTATTTTGTGTGGTTTGCTTGAAGCAGGTTTGTTGTATTTTTTATATTTTACCTTTCCAAAAAATAATGTTATTTTGAATAATTCATTTTTGTTTTTATTTTTAATACCATTTTTTGCTTCTTTTTTAATAATTATTTTTATATCTTATTTATATTATGTTGCTAAATTGAAAATTTCTCCCAAATTCCTTTATATTACTCAAATTATTTTTATAATTTCTTATATAATTGCTATTTTTATTACTTCGTTTAAAATTTTTAATGATAATAATATAAATTTAACAAGTACCTTAATACTGATAATACAGTTATTTTTCTTTTGTTTTCAAATAGTTGTAGGCAGTTTTATGTGGGTTATTTGTTTAGAAAGTCTAGATACTTTGGTTCAAGAAAAATTTCCTAAAAAATATGAATATATTATTATTAATCTTATGTTTATGAATGCAATTGCAATTTTTTTTGCTTTTGTTAATATTATTTTAAGAATTTTAAAATGGTTAGGACTCACTAAAAGAAAATAGTTTTTATCTTTGAAAATTAACAAAATAATAAAAAGTAATTAATTATAAAATGAATAAAAACAGATAAATTAAACATAAACAAACGATCGATTTAGTGATTAATTTATACGGCAATAGAACTGCTTTTGATTTAATTAAACAAACCCATAATGAAAAGATCCTTGGTTATATCCCTTTAACGATCTGGATTACTTACATAACAAACCTATCGATAATCAACACATATATAACTATTATTCAACTTATCCGATAAATAAGGATTGATTGCTAATAACCTAAACACAAGGCTCATTCAATCATATCTTTTTTCCAAATTAAGCACCTTTTTACTAAACATAATTTCACAAGAATAAGGTCTTTTCTTTGCTTTTTATATTTTCTAATCCCTTCTTTCTTTTGCCAAATGATCTTTTTTTTGATATAATAATAAGTAATTGGTATATTTATTTAAGATAAGAAAAAGAGGTGTTAGCTATTAAAAAGAGATTATTTTTTTTTGATATCGATGAAACTTTATATAGTAATAAGAAAAAAGCCATTTTACCACAAACCAAAAAATTAATTTTAAAATTATCTCAAATGCCTAATACTATTTTAGGAATAGCAACAGGTAGAAATTACCGTAATTTAAACGCTATTGAAGAATTATTACCGTTATTTAAATATTTTGTTCTGATGAACGGTTCTTTAACTATTTCTGATGGCAAAATTATAGACGAATCTCCCATTTCTACAGAACATATTGAAGAAGTTCATAAAAGAATTCAAAACTATCAAATGATGGCTACTAGTATAGGAATTAATAAAGCTGGTTTATATTTTGACAAAAAAAAAGGTGATATGAACCTAGTCCAAGAATATAAGAAAAATTTAGATTTTGAAATTGATAATCAATTTTACTTAAAAGAAAGAATTTATCTTTTAATCGTGGCAGGAGCAGATAAAGACAAATTA
This sequence comes from Poinsettia branch-inducing phytoplasma str. JR1, assembly GCF_000309465.1. Classification (NCBI taxonomy): domain Bacteria; kingdom Bacillati; phylum Mycoplasmatota; class Mollicutes; order Acholeplasmatales; family Acholeplasmataceae; genus Candidatus Phytoplasma; species Poinsettia branch-inducing phytoplasma. The sequence goes on along the minus strand of NZ_AKIK01000008.1, from coordinate 16,501 downwards.
GCCCCTTTATTGAAAGATCTAGACTATTTCAATATTTGTGTATGGAAAAATCATATCGATTTAACTGTTAAAGGCGTTAATAAGTACTACGGAATTAAAAAAATTAAAGACAAATATCCTGATCATCAATTAATTTGTATGGGAGACGGTTCTAACGATATTGAAATGTTAAAAGCGGCTGATATCGGTATTGCGATGGGAAATAGTTTATATCCTAAAGTAAAAGTAGCAGCTAATATTGTTTCTCCTCATATAGATGATGATAAAATGTATGATTTTTACGAAGAACATATTTTATAAGATATCATTATTTTTTAGAAAAAAACAATTTTAAACATCTTTTAACTTTATGCAAAGTGTTTCCTGCTCTTTTTGATCCAAAAAAGGGATTAAAGCACAACCCAATAAAGCTTGAAAAAATGTTTATTTATTGTTTTTTTATTAATAACAAATTTTTTAAATTAAAAAAGGGTTTTAATGGATAAAAAAACACAAGAATTACATATTTTTTCCCCCAAATTTGAACAATTAAAAGAGAAAGAAAAAGATCTTTTTTCGCGTATCGTTAATAAATTATTTCAAGTGAATTATTTAACGTTGCAAAAAATGGCAGATGCTAATGATTATCGTTTTATTTTATTACACCGAGAACTTTTTTATTCTTTTTTTCAATTAGCAGATTTTGAGTTAGAAATTAAAAAACATGATGAAGTTATTTTTATTCATAATTTACATCATTTTAATAAATTAAAATTAAAAAAAGAAGAAAGTTTGATTTTATTTATTTTTCGTATCTTGTTTCAACAAAAAAAAGAAATAAAACCTTCTAACACTAAAATAGAAGTGTTTTTGCAGGATATTTTTAAAGAATTAAAACATATTGGTTATTCTGAAGTGCAAAAATTCAACAAAGAAACAGTTAAAAAAACTTTAACGATGTTGCGTCAATATAATATTATTGATTATGCGGATCATAACAATCACTTGTCTGATGATTTAACCATTACCATTTATCCTTCTATTCTTTATTTAATTGATATAGAGATGATTAAACATTATCAAGAACTCTTTCTTTTGAAACAAAGTGAAAACCCAGATGAAAAAATTAACTAAGATACAATTGGTAAACTGGCATTTATTCTCTTCTCAAACGATTGAAATAACCGGAAATGCTTTAATTTCTGGTGAAAATGGAGCGGGTAAATCAACTTTATTAGACGCTTTACAATATGTTTTAATTGGTGAGAGAAAAAATGTTAAATTCAATTTAGCGGCTAACGTGAACGCTAAACGTTCTTTAGAAAGTTATATGAGAGGCAAGATAGGTGCCGAAAATAAGGAGTTTTTAAGGAATGGGGATGTTATTACCCATATTGCGTTAGAATTTGTGGATGAGGAAACTCAAGAACACACTATTTTAGGTTGTGTTTTGGAATTGCCTCAAAGAGGAGTTTTAAAAGAAAAGTTTTATCTTTATGAAAATATAGGCTTAAAAAGTGACCTTTTTATTTCTAATAATAAACCGAAAAACCATAAACAATTAGCGGAATATTTACGAGCGCATAAAAAAGATTTTAGTTTTTTTGACACTAAAATACAATATAAACAAGCTGTCGGTAAATATTTAAATATTAATGTCGCTAAATATTTAGAAATTTTACCCAAAGCGTTAGCGTTTAAACCGCTTAATTTGCAAAATTTTGTTTTTGATTTTTTATTAGAAGAAAACCCGATTAATATTTCGAGTTTAAAAAATAGTGTTCGCCAATTGAAAAAAATAGAGTCTCAAATAGAATTAGACAAAAACAAATTACAGCAATTAATTGTTATTATTGATGCAGAAAAAAAATTTAAATTCTTAGACGAACAAATTAAAATTAACTCTTTAGTAGAGAAAAAAGTTTTAATAGCGAAATATCACAACAATTTAGAAAACATGTTGGTTAAAAAAGAACAAGAGGCTCTGAAGATTAACCATTTGTTAGAAGAAAAACATAATATCAACGCCTCTATTGAAAATTTAAACAATCATTTGTTAGAATTGCAAAACAACCATTCTCAAGGCGATTTAAGTCAATTATTTTATTCTTTACAAAAAGAATTATCCCAAAAACAAACTTTTTGCCAAGATTTGCAAAGTCAAATAGATTTTTTTCAAGAGAGATTGCAAGCTGAACAAAAAATCTTAAAAGAATTGTATTGTTTGCAACCGGATGATATTATTCATCAAACAGCCGAAGAAATAGCACGTTTTTTAACTGCCCCAAAACCATTTGATATTTATTCGGAATTGAAAAAAACCATGTTGGAGATGACTGATTATTTATCCCAAGAAATTCTGAATTTTAATATCGCACAAAATGACGTTCAAAAAGAGATCAAGTTGTTGCAACAGCAAATTACTGAAAAAAACTCCACTTTTCAAGCCATGAATAATATCGCTAAAATATATAATCCTAACGTTAAAAAACTAGTGACTTTATTAAACGAAAAATTAAGTCTTTTTTATAAAAAAGAGATCCATATCCATCCTTTTTGCGAATTGATTGATATTAATGATGAATTATGGCGTAATTCTATTGAAGGTTTTTTAGGTAGTCGGAAATTTAATTTAATCGTGGAAACGGGCTATTTTGATCAGGCTTTAAAAATATATGAAAAATTTCAAACTATTGAAAAGATTTATGACGTTGGTTTGGTGAATGTAGATAAAATACCGGATGTAGATGATAATCCTCATAGTTTAGCGGATAAAATAACTAGCAACCATAAAGATGCTTTAAAATACGCTAAATTATTGTTATCACATATCATCTGCGAAACTGATGTAACCCAATTAAAAAACTATAAAACCGCGATTACTCCTCAAGGAATGATTTATAGTAGTTATACCGCGAAACAATTAAATCCGAAAAGTTACCAAATTCCTTATATCGGTAACGAATCTAAAGAAATACGTAAAAAAATACTTTTATCAGAAATTAATGCTTTAAAAGAATATTTAAACCAAAAACAAAATATTTTTATGAAAAATAAAAGTATTATTGAATTAATGAGAAAAAGTAAAGTCTTTTCTTTGGTTAATAATGATCAGTTTACCATCTATAAAAAAATATCTGATAATGAGCAAGAAATAGTTGTTATTAAATATAAAATAGAACAATTCCGTAGTCAACAAAATGTGGAACAAATAGAAGATAATTTAAAAAAGATTAAAAAAGATAAACAAATTCTTAACGAATCATTAGATCTTGTTTTATTAAAAATTGTGGAAAGCAAAAACAAGTATAATATGTATGAAGAGAAAATAAATTTTCTTCAAAAAGGATTAGTGGAATTGCAAAAAGATTTATACGCTATAGAACAAAAAGAAGTAGTTAATTTAGAAAAAGCTTCCGTTCAATTGCAAAATTATTTAACTACTTACCAAAACAATTATGAATATATTTTACACTATATACAAGATAACGTTAAAACTATTGAGAAGCAAAAAAACGCTCAACACTTTGATTTGACGAAGTATATGAACTTATACATTGGGACTTATCATCTAAGCGCTATTGAGGCAAAATTAGAATATTTTGATTATTTCGTACAAGAATATAATTTAATTAGCTCCAAAAATTTGATTACTTACGAACAAGAAGCAAAAGAGTTAAGTTCCAAAACCGAAATTATTTTTAAAGAAGAATTCGTTAATAAACTCAAAGAAAGTATTGAAAACGCTAAACAACAAATTAAAAAATTAAACGAACTTTTAAAAAATAGACCTTTTGGCGATGATAGCTATCAAATTATTACCAAAGCCTCTGACGATCCTGAATATAAAAAATATTATTCCATGATTGTAGAAGATAACCTAACCCAAGAGATTAATTTATTTTCTGAGAACGCTTCTTCTTATAAAGATATTTTATTAGACGAATTATTTCAAAAAATAATTTATTTTGAAGAAGGATATGAAGCTATAGCTTATGAATTTTTAGATTATCGTAATTATTTAACTTATGATATTCAAATTAACGATATTTACGGAAATGTATCTTTATTTTCTAAAATTTTTCGTGAAAAATCTGGTGGAGAAACTCAAGTACCTTTTTACATTATTATTGGCATTTGTTTTGAACAATTATTAAGCGCAAACACTGTTCATAAAGGTTGTTTAGTTTTATTTGATGAAGCTTTTAATAATATGGATGAAAATAGAATTGAATCCATGATGTATTTTTTTAACCAATTAAACATTCAATTTTTAATCGCTATTCCGCCTCAAAGGATTGCTGATATTTCTCCTTATGTAACCACTAATTTAATTATCGTCAAAGATAATAATCATGTTATGGTAGAAAGTTTTACTAAATTAGCTTAAAAAATTTTTTTAAAGAAAATAAATTAATTAGCAAAGAAAAATCCCAAAATGAAACAAAAATTAAAAACATCGTCTTTTCAATCATTAATATTTATTACATTTGTTAAAATAGTCACTTTCATCAAATGTATGTTTTTAGATAAGTTAAAACTATCAGACATGCATCATTTTGAAACCACGCGCTTTTGTCAATTAACTTTAGGTTCCTTATTAATGGTTTTTGCTATTTATTTTTTCATTTTACCGCAAGAATTAATTATAGGAGGTCTAGAAGCGCTTTGCTTATTTTTAGATAAAGTGTTTTTTTACAAAATAAAGGAGAAAAAACAAAACCATTGGTTTAGTAGTAACAACGGTATTTTGTTTTTCCGTATTTTTATTATTTCATTTGGCGCTATTTCCCATAAGACATGGTTTTTTTATTAACACTTTTTGTGGCTTCCCTATTTTCTATTTTGTTTAAAATATTAGAATATTGGCAAATAGATAGAGTATTTTTATTAAATAAATTCCCAGATAAGGTTAAAAATAACATTATTTATCGCTTATCTTTATCTTCCGTTATTATTGGTGTTTTTATCGGTATAGGAGCTGGTTTAGTGATCGGAAACAATTCTTCTACGGGTGGAACTGATTTCGTTTTCAAAGTTTTACACAATTTTATAGAAGAACATATTACCATTGAATTTCCTATGATTTTATTAATTATAGACGGTTCTATTTTGGTCGCTTCTTTCATTATCGATTATTTTAGACAAATAGATGTTAAAAAGAATATTGTTATTAAATACGTTTTTTCTATTATTACTTTTGCTATCGCTATCAGTTTGACCACTTTAGTGAGTAATTGGGTTAAATAAAATCTCTTCCTAATAAATATGTCTTAGTGAGACCACTTCTTGTATTGGTTTTTTCTTTATATGTCTTCAACCTGATAAATAAGTCTTATTTTAGGCCAAAAATAAAAAAATGAAGAAAAAGAAATATAGTTGTAATATTTATGGTTTTTTTTTGATACAATTTTAATGTATTGTTGTATAAAAAATTTTTAAAGAATTCATTTTATTATATGAATTTTATCATTTGAAAAGATTTATAATAAAAGGAGAAATAAATAATGCCATATATTACTGATATTTTAGCTCGCGAAGTTTTAGATTCTAGAGGAAATCCTACTGTAGAAGTTGAAGTTAAAACATCTGAAGTTATAGGGAGAGCTATTGTTCCTTCTGGCGCTTCAACTGGATTATACGAAGCTGTTGAATTAAGAGACAAAGATGAAAAAAGATATTTAGGTAAAGGCGTTTTACAAGCGGTAGAAAACGTAGTAAAAGTGATTAAACCTGTTTTAATGGATGTATCCGTATTAGAACAAAAAGCTATCGACCAAGCGATGATTGAACTTGATGGTACGCCAAATAAATCTAAATTAGGGGCTAACGCTATTTTAGGCGTTTCATTGGCCGTGGCTAAAGCAGCTGCTTCATATTTAAATTTGGAACTTTATGAATATTTAGGTGGAGTTCAACCAAAACAATTGCCAGTACCAATGATTAATATTATAAACGGCGGAGCTCATGCTTCCAATAGTGTTGATTTTCAAGAATTTATGATTTTACCCGTGGGAGCTCCTACTTTTAAAGAAGCTTTAAGATATGGTACTGAAATTTTTCATCATTTAGGCAAACTATTAAAACAAAAAGGTTATCCTACAACAGTAGGAGATGAAGGGGGATATGCTCCTGATTTATCTTCTAACGAAGAAGTTTTACAAATTATTTTGCAAGCTATTAATAACGCTGGTTATAAACCAGGAGAAGACATTTATTTAGGTATGGACGTTGCTGCTTCAGAATTTTATAACGCAGAACAGAAAAAATATATTTTAGCTTCTGAAAATAACAAATCTTTCACAAGTGCTGAATTAATCGCTTTTTATGAAGAATTAGTTAATAAATACCCTATTTTATCAATTGAAGATGGTTTAGATCAAAACGATTGGGAAGGATGGAAGTTATTAACTAGCAAATTAGGACACAAAGTTCAAATAGTGGGTGATGATTTATTCGTGACTAACGTAGAAAGATTATCACAAGGAATTGAAGAAAAAACGGCTAATTCTATTTTGATTAAATTAAACCAAATCGGCACTTTAACAGAAACGTTAGAAGCTATTGAAATGGCTAAAAAAGCTTCTTTTACAGCTGTTATTTCTCATCGTAGTGGAGAGACGGAAGATACTACTATCGCTGATTTAGTTGTGGCAACTAACGCAGGTCAAATCAAAACTGGTTCCTGTTCTAGAACTGACCGTATCGCTAAATATAATCAATTATTAAGAATTGAAGACAATTTACAAAATGCTTCTTATTTAGGGTTAAAAGCTTTTTATAATTTAAAAAAATAATCATTTTTACGCATTAATGGCTCTTTTTTAGTCAAATTATTGGGTAGGAAAGAAAAATGAGGAAATTTATTTTGGAATCTTTTGTTGGTCTTATTATTTTAGATGGGTTAGGAATCTCTCGCCAAAAAAAAAATAACGCTGTTTTGTTAGCTAAGACGCCTTATTTGGATTCTCTTTTTAAAAGTTACCCCCACAACGCCTTGGTGGCGTCAGGGGAAGCTGTTGGTTTGCCTGAAGGACAAATGGGTAACAGCGAAGTGGGTCATTTAAATTTAGGCGCTGGCAGAATAGTTTACCAATCTTTAACCAAAATTAACAAAGCTATTAAAGAAAAAACTTTTTTTCAAAACGAAAGTTTTTTACAAGTCATAAAACATGTTAAAAAACATAATAGTAAACTGCATCTTGTGGGCATGATTTCTGATGGCGGTATTCACTCCCATATCAACCATGCTAAAGCTTTATTAGAAATGGCTGAACAAAATAATTTAATCAAAAAAACTTATTTACATGCTTTTACCGATGGACGCGACACATCACCTAAATCGGGTTTAAACCATCTTAGACCCCTTTTAGAGCAAAAAGTTAAAATTGCTTCTGTAGCGGGTCGTTATTACGCTATGGATCGTGATAATAACTGGGAACGTATTAATGTGGTTTATAATATGTTAGTTTCTCAAAAAGCGCCGATAATAGAGTCAGTAATAGATTATATGGAACAATCTTATCGCGACAATATTACTGATGAATTTATCAAACCGGCTATTACGGATGTTAATGGTTTAATCGAAGATAACGATGGTGTGATCTTTTTTAATTTTAGACCTGATCGTATCGTCCGTTTAGCGACCGCTTTGTCCAATCCTGCTAAAACTTATTTTTTTATCACTCCTGGCAAAACTTCTTGTCAAGGCGAAAAAAAATTAAATAATGTTTTATGCGCAACTATGTCTCCTTATGCCGAAAGCGTGAAAGGTATGGTAGCTTTTCAAAAAGAAAATTTAACTAATACTTTTGGCGAAGTGGTAGCTAACCATAATTTAGAACAATTAAGGATAGCGGAAACAGAAAAATATCCTCACGTGACTTTCTTTTTTAACGGTTCTCAGCATGTTAAATTAAAAGGTTGTGAGGAAATTTTGATTCCTTCTCCTGCGGTTCCGACTTATGATTTAAAGCCAGAAATGAGCGCTTTAGAAATCGCCGCCAAAGCGAAAGAAGCTATTTTATCTAAGCAATATCAAACGATGGTGTTAAATTTTGCTAATCCGGATATGGTCGGCCATACAGGTTCTTTAGAAGCGACTATCGCAGCTGTCGAAGCAACCGATAAAGCTTTAAAAACTGTAGTAGAAGCTATTTTATCTATAGGTGGAAAAGCTGTTGTGGTGGCGGACCACGGAAACGCCGAACAAATGGCAGATGAAAAAGGTCGTCCTCATACCGCTCATACTACTAATTTAGTACCTGTTATTGTTACGGATGAAAATGTTTTTGTGAATAAAGGTGCTTTATGCGACGTAGCTCCGACTTTATTAGAATTATTGAAAATACCTCAGCCCCAAGAAATGACGGGAAAATCTTTAATAAAATAAATTAACCTTTTAATGGTTAAAAAATATGTTAATCGAACAATAAATTATATTTAAGAAAAGGTAAAATAATGCAAGAGAATAAAACCAAAATTATTTGTACTTTAGGACCTGCATCTTATGATGTTAACGTTTTAAAACAATTGATGCTTTCTGGTATGAATGTAGCGAGATTTAATTTTTCTCACGCTCAATATGATAACAGTAAAAAATTACTGAAAACTATTCGTGATTTAAATCAAGAATTAAATACTCATGTGGCTACTTTATTAGACACCAAAGGGCCAGAAGTAAGAACCCATGAATTTGACGGAGAAGTAACTATTACTAAAGATTCTTTAGTAAGAATAACTACTGAAGAAGTGCTAGGCAACGCCTCTTTATTTTCTGTTACTTATCCTGGTTTTTATGATGAATTAAATGTAGGCGATGTGGTTAACGTTGATGATGGTTATTTATCTTTAGAAATCGTTGATAAAGACGCTCAGAAAAAAGAATTAGTAACGAAAGCGAAAAACACTCATGTTGTGAAATCACGTCGTGGGGTTAACGTTCCTAATGTTAGTTTAAACATTCCTTTTGTTTCAAAAAAAGACCGTCAAGACGTTCTTTTCGCTTCAGAACAAAATTACGATTATATCGCTGCTTCTTTCGTTAGAAACGCAGAAGACGTGTTAGAATTGAGAAAAATTTTAAAAGAACAAAACAACGACCATATTCGTATTATCTCTAAAATTGAAAACCAAGAAGGGGTTGACAATTTAGACGAAATTATTGAAGTATCTGATGGTATTATGGTGGCTAGAGGAGATTTAGGCATCGAAGTTCCAGGCGAAATGGTTCCTTTATACCAAACAACTATCATTGAAAAATGTTTAGAAGAAGGTAAAACTGTTGTGGTAGCTACGCAAATGTTAGAATCTATGCAAAAAAACCCTCGTCCAACTAAAGCCGAAATTTCAGATGTTTATAACGCTGTTAAAGAAGGTAGTACTGCCACTATGTTATCCGGAGAATCTGCTTCAGGAGAATATCCAGTAGAAGCAGTGCAATTTATGCATAAAATCAACAAACAAGCCGAAAAGGCGCGTGAAGATGAATTTTTTGCTCCTCTTTACGAACCAGAAAGTTTACAAGAATATCTTTTATTAAGTGCAGCGGAATTATCAGTTCGTTATCCTATTAAAGCGATTCTTGTTAACAATTGGGAAGATGCTGAAAGCATTTCCAAATTCCATCCTTCTGTTCCTGTTTTAGCAAGAGTTCAAGACGAAAAAGAAGCTAATTTATTAGCTTTAAGTTATGGCATCACTCCGGTTTTAAACCAAGTGGAATTAGACCGTAAACTAGATGCTTTAACTGAGGATGAAGGCAGAGAAATCATAGTAGTTACTGAAGGAAAAATAGAAATTAAATAATTTATCCTTAAAAACCCTTAAAAAGGGTTTTTAACTAAAATAATAACTTCTTGGAACTAAACAAAACAAGGGATAAAAAGAGTCCTATTTGTGAAGAAACAATAAAATTATCAGCAATATTTGACAAAAATTAAAAAATAAGTTAAAATTAAAGTTGGTCTTAAATTTCTTAATAAATTTATATTTTTTTCGTTTAAATACATCATTATTAAGATTTTCTTCACTAATGTTTGCCTTTGTATTTAAACCAAAAAAATTATTTTAACAATTGTTCTTGAAGAAAGCTTTTGCTTAAAAAAAAAAAAAAACAAGACATTTAATTTTTTAAACAACATTTTATTTGTGTGGCTAAATTCATCTTTACAAAAATTATTTAAAAAAATAAAAGGAGTTAATTTTCTAAATGACATTAAGTAAATCTTATGATCCTTTGAAAAAACAAAGATTACAAATTTTGGATTCAGAAGGAAATGTAGTTAATCCACAATTAGAACCAAAAATACCTGAAGAAAAACTGTTAAAAATGTATAAAACTATGGTTTTAGCAAGAGTTTCTGACATTAAAGCGGTTCAATACCAACGTCAAGGCAGAATGTTGTCTTACGTTATTAACAGAGGACATGAAGGTGGTCAAGTTGGTTCAGCAGCAGCTTTAGAAGATCAAGACTGGGTTTCACCTTATTTCCGTGATATTGGGATTTATTTATACCGTGGTATTCCTTTAGAAAACATATACCTTTATTGGTATGGTAACGAAAAAGGTTCTAAAATGGATCCTTCTAAACGTATTTTACCAGTTAATATTATTATTGGTTCAGGAATTAATATTGGTGCTGGTTTGGCTTTAGCAAGTAAGTTGCAAAACAAAAAAGAAGTTACAATAGCTACTATTGGTGATGGCGGAACAGCTCATGAAGAATTTTATGCTGGTTTGAATTACGCATCTGTTTATAAAGCTCCTTTAGTGGTATTGATTCAAAATAATCAATACGCTATTTCTACTCCAAGAAAAGTAGCTTCTAATTCTGAAACTTTAGCACAAAAATCCTATGCTTTCGGTATTCCTGGCATTCAAGTAGATGGTAATGACGTTTTAGCTGTTTATGCAGCTGTTAAAGAATTTACCGAAGCAGCGCGTAACGGCGAAGGAGCTAGTTTAATTGAAATCTTTACTTACCGTATGGGAGCTCATACGACTAATGATAACCCTAACTTATACCGTTCTAAAGAAGAAGAGGAAGAATGGAATAAAAAAGATCCTATCGAACGTTTTAAAAAATATTTATTGAAAAAAAACGTTTTAACTGAAGAAATGGTAGAACAAATCAATCAAGAAGCAGAAAAATACGTTTCCGAAGTACATGAAAAAATTACTTCTTACGGTGCTAATGTAGAACCGATTGAAATTTTTGAACATCTTTACTATGAAATGACACCTCAATTAAAAGAACAACACGCAGAATACGAACAATTTTTAAAATCAAAAGAAGAAGGTAAATAAAAATGGCTTTAATGAATTTATTACAAGCGGTTAATCATACCTTAGATCTCCAATTAGCTAAAAACCCTAAAGTAGTTGTTTTTGGTCAAGATATTGGTAAATTAGGAGGAGTTTTCCGTGTTACTGCAGGATTGCAAAAAAAATACGGAGAATCTCGTGTTTTCGATACTCCTATAGCTGAATCTGCTATCGTTGGTAGTGCGATCGGAATGTCTATGAACGGTTTAATTCCTGTAGCTGAAATTCAATTTGATGGTTTCCTTTATGTAGGATTAGAAGATTTAATCGCTCATGCTGCGAGAATGAGAAATCGTACTCGTAATAGTTTTTCTTGTCCTATGGTTTTAAAAGTTCCTGTTGGTGGCGGAGTTAAAGCATTAGAACATCACTCAGAGAGTTTAGAAGTTATTTTAGGTTCTATTCCTGGTTTAAAAGTGGTAGTTCCTTCTAACCCTTACGACGCTAAAGGTCTTTTAATTGCCGCTATTAATAGCCCAGATCCAGTTGTTTACATGGAACCTAAATATTTATATCGTGCAGGAAAACAAGAAGTTCCTGAAGAAGAATACGAAACAGAAATTGGTAAAGCGAACGTGGTTAAAGAAGGTACAGATGTAACTGTAATCGCTTGGAGTTCGGCTGTTTCCATCGTTCAATCCGCTTTAGAAAAACTAGAAGCTGATGACATTTCTGTAGAATTAGTGGATTTAAGAACTATTAATCCGATTGATAGAGAAACAGTGCTTCATTCTGTAAAAAAAACTGGTAGATTAGTTGTAGTACATGAAGCTACTAAAACTTATGGACCAGCTGGTGAATTAATTACTTTAGTAAATGAATATGCTTTTGATTATTTAAAAGCTGCTCCTAGTCGTGTAACAGGTCATGATATCATCATGCCTTTAGCCAGAGGAGAATATCATCAAGTTTTAAACGTTGATAAAGTAATTTATGGCGTAAAAAAAGTTTTAAAAAATAATTTAAACAAAAAAAATTTAAACAAATGACAAATGAATGAGGGTAATAATATGTATGAATTAAAATTTGCTGATATAGGTGAAGGAATTAACGAAGGAACCATTTTAACTTGGAACTGTAAAGTTGGAGACAATGTTAAAGAAGGCGATGTTTTAGTAATCGTTGAAACTGATAAATTACAAGCTGACATAACTGCTCCTAAAACTGGTACTATTACTAAAATAGGTTACCAAGAGGGCGAAAATGTTAACGTTGGAGATGTTTTAGCTGTTATTGAATAAGAATAATTTAAATAAAAAAGGACGTTTTAAAAATGACAAATAATAACGACAATGTTTTAAACCCTACAAAAGAAGCTGTAGCAAACAACACAAATACTAATAATAACACAGAAGACGTAAAAATTCAAAAAATTTCTCGTTTAAGAAAAACAATTGCTAAAAAAATGAGCATTTCCAAAACAGTTATTCCTGAAGTAACTTTAATGGATGAAGTGGATATTACTGATTTAGTAGCTTTAAGAACTCAAATGAAACCATTAGCTCAAGAAAAAGGCATTAAATTAACTTATATGGCTTTTATCGCTAAAGCGGTTGTTTTAGCTTTAAAAGAATATCCTGTTTTTAACGCTAGTTTTGATGATGAAAAAGAAGAATTAATAATTAAAAACTATATTAACTTAGGAATCGCTATTGACACTAAAGATGGATTAATTGTTCCTAATATTAAAAACGTTGATAATTTAAGTGTTTTAGAATTAGCGAAAGAAATCCACACTTTATCTGTTAACACAGTAGGAAGAAAACTACAATTGTCTCAATTGCAAAAAGGTACTTTTACTTTAAGTAATTTTGGGGCCATTGATATTGCTTACGGTACGCCAATTATTAATCATCCGGAATTAGCTATTCTTGGTATTGGTAAAATAGTTAAAAAACCAATAGTTAAAAAAGGTGAAATTGTTGTAGCTGATATTTTGCCTCTATCTTTAGCGATCGATCACCGTATTATCGATGGTGCTGATGGCGGAAGATTATTGAAAAAAATTAAAGAATTATTAAACGATGTTAAAACTTTAGAAAATGATTTCACTGCTTTATAAAGAGGGAAATTATTTTTTGACTGAATTATAAAAAAGAGAAGTAAATTGATGGAAAGATATGATATTTTAATTATTGGCGGAGGACCTGGTGGTTATATCTCAGCTATTAAAGCATCTCAAATGGGAGCTAAAGTTGCTTTAGTAGAAGACCATAAATTAGGCGGAATTTGTTTAAATTACGGTTGTATACCGACTAAAGCTTTTTTAAAAAGCGCTAAAATTTTTGACCTTTTAAAACATTCTAAGGAATACGGTATCGAAACCAATACAGACGTAGAAGTGAATTGGACTTCTGTATTAGAACGTAAAAACAAAATAGTTAAACAATTAACTAACGGCATTTCTTTCTTAATGAAAAAAAATAAAATTGATGTTTATGAGGGATTTGCTGATGCGTTATCAGCTCATCAAGTTCAAGTAGGCGATAAAGTTTTAGAAACTAAAAAACTTATTATTGCTACGGGAGCGAGCGCGTTTATTCCTCCGATTAAAGGTGCTAAAGAAGCATACGAAAATAAATACTTATACACAAGTAAAGAATTAGTTCAATTGGAAAAATTTCCGAAAAAATTAGTTATTATTGGTGGCGGAGTTATCGGTGTAGAGTTTGCGACTATTTTTAATAAATTCGGCGCTGAAGTAATTATTTTAGAAAGAGCGAACTCTATCTTAAATGTTATGGATAAAGATATTGTTGATGCTTACACTAAAAAATTAAAAAGCAACCAAATTAAAATTTTAACTGAAGCTTCAGTAGTGGAAATCGATAATAATAAAGTGCATTACATTTATGAAAACAAAACACACGTGGAAGAAGCTGATGTTGTTTTAATGGCAACTGGAACTAAACCTAATTTAAAAGGGATAGAAAAGCTGAATTTACAAACCGACAGAGCAGGCGTTATGACAGACGGCTTTTTAAAAACTTCTTTAGAAGGCGTTTACGCTATTGGCGATGTTAACGGTAAATATATGTTAGCCCACGTATCGAGCCATGAAGGAATTATCGCTGTTACTCATGCTTTAGAAGCTGACGCTCATTTAAAACCAATGAATTACGATCGCGTGCCTTCCTGTGTTTACGGTTTCCCTGAAATTGCCACTATTGGTTGGACTGAAGAACAAGTGAAAGTTAAAGACATTGAATATAAAGTGTCTAAAGTTCCTGTTAAAGTGATCGGTAAAGCTTTAGCTGACGGTGAAACAGATGGTTTTGCCAAATTAATCGTTGATAAAAAAGATCTTAAAGTTTTAGGAATGCATATTTTCTCTTATAATGCTACTGAATTAATTATTGAAATTGGTGTAACTATGGAATTAGAAGGAACAGCTCATGATGTTGTTCATGCTATTCACCCACATCCCACTTTATCTGAATTAACTTTAGAAACTTTTTTAGGCGCGATTGATAAACCAATCCATATGTAAAAATAATACTTTTAATGAAAAAAATAACCCATTTTTATGAGTTATTTTTTTCTAATTTTAATGATAAAATTTATTATTGAATAACCAAATATTATAATTAAAAAGAGAAATAAAAAATGTTAATTGATACTCACGCTCATCTTAATTTAGATGATTATTCTAAAGATTTAAAAGATGTTATAAATAGAGCTGTAAAAAACGATGTTCAATATTTTATTGTTCCTGGTTTAGATCAGAAAACGAGCGAAAAAGCCATCGAATTAGCCCTTCAAAACCCTGAAATCAAAGTCGCTGTGGGGATTCATCCGTCTTATGTGACTAATGAAGATCCTTTCACTATTGAAAAATATTTAAAACTTCCTCAAGTCGTGGCTGTGGGTGAAATTGGTATTGATTTATTTCATGAACAAAAAACCTTGCCATTACAACAACAAACTTTACAAATTCAAGTTGAATTAGCGATTAAATATGATTTACCCATCATTTTACACGCTCGTTCTTCTTTTGAAGAAATATATGAAATCTTGCTGCCTTATAAAAACAAAATTAGAGGCGTTTTCCATTCTTTAGTAACTGATTTGGAAGCAGCCCAAAGAGCGATCGATTTAGGTTTTTACGTAGGCATTGGTGGGATTGTAACATATGAAAAAGCTTTGGAAGTTCATATTTTAGCGAAACAACTCCCTTTAGACAAAATCTTATTAGAAACTGATTCGCCTTTTTTAACTCCTTTTCCGGGGAAAAAATCTCACAGAAACGAACCCGCTTTGGTGAAATTAGTAGCCGCAAAAATAGCTAGTTTAAGAAACATTACTTTAGAAGAAGTAGCTGAACAAACTACTCAAAACGTTAAAAAACTGTTTTTACCTCATCTTTAATTCATTCTCTTAACAACTTGATAATTGTTAGCAAGAAAGGTTTGTTTGTTATGAAATTTACCAAATCAGAATCAAATCAAATGATTAATTTAGAACAAAATTCTGAAGCATGGCATAAACATAGAAGCAACTATATTAACGCTTCAGAAGTTGCTGCTATTATGGGGTTAAATCCGTTTGAAACTAAACAAGCACTTTTTAAAAGAAAACTTTTTAAAGAAAAGATCGAAGACAATAATGCTATGCGTCATGGCAGACGTTTAGAACCAGAAGCGAGAAATTTTTTTAACGAAGTTAACAATATGGAATTCGTCCCTGCTGTGTTTATTAAAGATTTTATGTCTGCTTCTTTAGATGGTTGGCATCAAGAATCTAACAGCATTTTAGAAATTAAATGTCCTATTTCTTATAATAGTCCTTCTTGGAGCAATTTTTTGTTAAATAACGAAATACCTATGTATTATTATGCTCAAGTGCAAGCTCAACTCTTTTGTTCTGATACAGAAAAAGCTTTTTTCTTAGTGTATCAAACGTTTCAGAGTAGAAGTAAGGTTAAGGAAATCCACAGAGACCCTAAATTTATTGAAGAAATGTATCAAAAAGCGCATTTTTTTTATAATCTTTTAAAAGAAGCTAAAGAAACTTTAGATAAGTTAAAAGAAAAATGATTGTTTTTGATTTATTTGTTCTTTAGAAAAGAGGATCAAAAAAATAATAATCTTTTTTGGAGGTTATTTTTTTACCATTTAATATGTGTCTTTTAGTGGTTGTTGATTGGTGTTTTATTAATTTGTTAAGAAAAATGTATTTAAGGGCATAAAAAAAGAT
>NZ_AKIK01000009.1:0-1555 GCF_000309465.1 Poinsettia branch-inducing phytoplasma str. JR1 | reverse complement strand
TTTGTTTGAATTCTTCAAAAAGAAAATTATCAAAAGCATTATTTTTATCAACTTTGCATTAGTTATAAAAATAATGTATTTTCTTTTATGAAACTTCATTTTTAATTTTAAATAAACTAAAAAAGATATAAAAATGTAATGATTAGAATAACAAAATTAGCCCATTCTAATAATTACATAAATAAAAATTTATAAAATATAGGTAATAAAACATGCAAATTAAAAAAAAAAATAACGATTTTGTACAATATCACTTTGACGTGACTGTCAATGAATTCGAATCTTATATCAAAAAAGCTTTTGACAAAATTCAACCTAAAGTAGAAATTAAAGGCTTTAGAAAAGGACATGTTTCCCAAAAAGTTTTTGACAAGCATTATGGCCATTCGGCTTTATATAAAGATGTTTTCGGCATCATATATGTAGAAAAATTTCAAGAAATATTAACTAATAAAGAATTTAAAACTGTAGGAGAACCTAAATTAGTTGATTTTGATATTGAAAAATTAGACAGACAAAAACCTTTTAGTTTCGGTTTAGAAATGGCTTTAAAACCAGAAGTAAAAATATGTGATTACCAAAAAATTACATTAAATGATTTTAGAAAAAATGTCACTGATGAAGATGTTCAAGCACAAATGGATTTATTATTAAAACAAAACGAAACATTAGCGCCAAAAACAACTGATAATCCTTTAGAAATGGGCGATGTAGCTATTTTCGATTTTAAAGGTTTTGTGGACGGCACTCCTTTTGAAGGTGGAGAAGCGACAAATCACAGTTTAGAAATTGGTTCTAATCAATTCATTCCTGGTTTTGAAACAGGTATGTTAGGAATGAAAAGAAAAGAAAAAAGAGATATAAAAGTGGTTTTTCCTGAAAATTATGGTAAAAAAGAATTAGCTGGAAAAGAAGCGGTTTTTCAAATCTTTTTAAAAGAAATAAAAACTCCTCAAAAATTCGTTGTAACGGATGAATCTATTAAAAATTTAAAATTACCTAATATTGAAACAGTAGATGAGTTGAAAAAAAACATTAAAGAACATTTAGAAAACCAAAACAATTCAGAATATAATAACGAAGTTCTACAAAAAGTTTTTGAATATTTAATCGCTAATTCTACTTTAACACTTCCTCAACATTTTGTACAAACAGAAGTAGAAAATATCAAACAACAATTTGCTTCTCAACTGCAAGAACAAAACATGAATTTAGAACAATATTTAAAAATGACTCATTTTAACGAAGAAGAATATGAAAAAAACATTTCTGAACAAGCTTTAAAAAACGTTCAAATTAATTTCTTATTAGACGAAGTAGTGGCTAAAGAAAATATACAAGTTACTCCAGAAGAGATAGAACACAGATACCAACAAATAAGCGCATATTATAAAATTCCTATCGATAAATTAAAAGAAAATTATGCTGTGGAAAACATCAAAAACGGTTTATCTCAAATTAAAGCTGGCGATTTGTTAATTAAAAAAGTTGCTTTTAAAGAAGAAAAAGAAATTTTCCGACCAGAAACAACAAAAGAAAATAAATAAATTATTTT
>NZ_AKIK01000010.1:0-1777 GCF_000309465.1 Poinsettia branch-inducing phytoplasma str. JR1 | reverse complement strand
ATTTTGATTTTGCTCCTTTGGTTTTTTTATAATTTATTTAAATTTAGATGATTTCGTAGAGGGAGTTGAGGTCGGATAGGGCGAATGTTTTGTTTTGTGTAAATAAACTATTTAATCCTTCAATTAAATCTTTTTTCAATCTTTCAGCACCTTGTAGTTGCTCGGTTAAAGATTTTATTTTTATTTTATCAAATTCATTTTGGGGGTTAAGTTTGCTTATTTTTGTATTATAATCATCGCATTCTTTTTGATATTTGTCTATTTGAGACTTTAGCCATTTTCGCTATCTTTCATATTATTAATTAAATCTTGTTTTATTTTTTCAATTTCAGTTTTTTCTTCTTGAGAAAGATCATTCAGTGATAAAACTTCGTTTTCGTTTTCTGATAAGATATAAGATTTAATTTTATCATATTTTTCTTGTGTTATTTTAATTTTAGGTTTTGGAGTTTCTATTTCGCGTTTAGTTCTTGGTGGATGATTTATTTTTGGATTGTTATCTAATTCTTCATGATAATTTGATAATGATTTCAGTTCTTGTTTGGTTTCGTAAAGACCTTCAAAAATTCCAATAATAAAAGAAATAACTAAAACGGTGATAATTAAAATAATAATCCAATATTTTTTAAAAAAATTCATTATTCAATATCCTTTCCGATAATAGTAGTAATTGATATTATCTTTTAAAAAAATTAATTACTACTATTATACATTTTTATTGTGTTAATTTTAAAGAAAAAGTTTTTTTACGCTGGGATAGAAATTAATTCTGGGATTTTGTTTTGATTAGTTTGTTTGATTCTTTTTTGGACTTTTGCGTAGTTAGGGTTTTGAAGTTTTAGTTCTTCTTTGATTGTATTTATTTCTTCGTTGATGGGTTCTAATTTTATTTCTAGTTGTTCTTGTTGTATTATTTTTGGTTGTTCATTTTGGATTCCGTCGGTTATTTGTTGTCTTTTCAGTTCTAATTCTTCGGTGATTTTAGTGTATTCGTCAATAACAGTTTGTATTTCTTGTTTCATAGAATTATTTTCTAATTTTATATTTTTGGTTTGTTGTAATAATTTTTGTGTTATATTTTCTTTATTATTGCGTGTGTTGTATTCTTCTAATTTCTTTTCTTGGTCTGTGTAGTCAGCTTCGAGTTTGGCTAGTTCGCGATCGATGTCTTTGGTATACATTTCTAAAGCTTCTTTGGTAATCATTGGGAGTGATTCTTTGTTTTCATTTGCTACTTCGTTGTACATATGCCATAAACGGTGTCCTTCGTGAAGAATTAAAGTGGCTTTCGTCATCCCTTGTGAGAATTTACGTGTAAAAGTAATTGATTTACCTATGATTTTCATACCGTATTTAGCAGGGATTAAGTCAGTTGCTTTATCGAAGGCTTTGAATCCCCATTTGACGATGTTGCCAGCTGATGATTCGTTTTCTTTTTCGTAGGTTAACATACGATTATGCATTGCACGGTATTTTTCTTTTAGAGCTTGATATAATTCTCGTTCGGCCTCTATTTTTTCGAGTTTTTCATTGACTTGGTTGATGTTGTTTTGGATTTGGGATTTTCTTTCATCGTAAGTAGTTATGATAGTTGATAATTCTTTAAATCTATTATCTAAACTATTTAATCCTTCAATTAAATCTTTTTTCAATCTTTCAGCACCTTGTAGTTGCTCAGTTAAGGATTTTTGTTTTATTTCTAATGTTCCTATTTGAGTTTTTATTTCAGTAATTTGTTTAACTAATGCAATCTTTTCATCATAAAGGATATCTAATT
>NZ_AKIK01000011.1:0-2430 GCF_000309465.1 Poinsettia branch-inducing phytoplasma str. JR1 | reverse complement strand
AGTAAATGTTATATAATATAAATATGAAAGATAGTATGAAATTAATTTTAGCAATTGTGTCTAGCGAAGATGCGAATAAAGTTCAAAATAATTTAAATAAAGAGAATGTTTTTTGCACAAGATTATCTACTAAAGGCGGTTTTTTAAGAGAAGAAAATGCTACTTTTGTGATAGGTATTGATTCTGAAAGAGTAGATGAAGTTTTACAAATTATCAAAGAACATTCTAGAAAAAGAACTCAAATGATTCCGGGCAATGTTTTAAATGAAATGGGGGCTTTTTATTCTTTACCTTCCGAAATTTCTATCGGAGGAGCAACTGTTTTTATTTTAGATGTTGAACAATTTTTAAAATTATAAAAAAATCAAAAATTCATAAAGAGGTAATAATAATGTTATTAAGCAAAGAAGAAAAAAAAGAGATTATTAAAAACAATAGCAAGAAAGAAGGCGATACAGGTTCTACTAAAGTTCAAATCGCTTTATTAAATCGTGAAATTGAAGAATTAAACAAACATTTTAAGCAACATCCAGGCGATTTCCATTCCAAACGCGGTTTATTAACTAAAAATAAAAAAAGAAATACTTTAATTAGATATTCTCAAAAAAAACAAAATTAATTTTTGTTATAATATGAAAAAAACTATATATTGAATAGTTTTTTTTGTTTTTAAGGATTTCTTTTTTTATTGTCATTTAGTGATATAATTATCTTAGAGATTATTATCTAAAATAGGAGAAAAAGGAGACTAAAAGATTTATCTTTATGGCTTTTAGTTTTTTTAGAACAGGTTCCGCTTTTATTTTCAATTCAGCTAATCTTTGTTTGTTTTTATAAATGATGGTGATTATTTCTTTCGAATCCAATTCTTCCTGCTTTATTTGGATTTCATCTAATTCTTTAATTAAATTATCAAATATACTTGTATCTTCGGATGATTGTTCCAAATAATTTATTTTATTTTTGATAACTTCGTATTCTTAAAGAAACGGAAATCAGACTATTTTTTCTCTTAGGGTTCGGGAAGTTCATTTTTAAATTGTTTTACACGAGATTCATGTTCTTTTAATTGAAGAGGTTCCACATTTTTTAATTTATGTTCATATTGGTTTAATTGCTTTATTTTTTCTTCATGATAAGTGATGGTGCTGCGGCGGCGATTGAATCTATCATTAGTCTAATATTTAGGGTCATCGAAGTTGTCTATTTCGTGAGTCATTTTAGGAAAAACAATCGCTTCTAAAGGATTTTTCAGTTTTTTTAAATAATCTTCCTCCTTTTGGAAAAATCTTACCCCATTCAATGGTAAACCTAAATCCACTTCGATTCGTAGTCTTCGATCTTCGTAGTGTAACTTGTTTAATATCCGCTTAATCTTAAAAATATTTTCAAATATTTTATATTGAAGGTTGATAAGTTTTTGGTGTTCTTTAATCAATTCATATTCATAATTAATAAACACTTCGTTTACTTTTTGCTGCTCTAAATCATCATCAGGTTTAGCTATTCTTTTGCGCTCTCTTTCTTCTTTCTCTGATTTGGCTGCTTCTGCTATTTTTTTGCATTTCTGATCTTTGTTCTTAATCCATTTATTATGTTCATCTTCTTCATTTATGTAAGAACTTAAAATATTTCCGTCAAGGTTATAAATGATGCTTTTCATTTTATGACTTGTTTCAGGTTTATATTCGTCAGTATTGCTGATTTGTGCCCATTTTTATAAAAAGTATTTGTTTTGATCTTTTATTTGTCTGAGTTATATTAGATAATAATGGGTTCGCCTTTGTCGTCTTTGGTTTTCTCCATGGTGTTTTCAGGAGAAGATAATTGATAAATAGGTTCTTTTGGCGTATAGTCTATTTGTTTGTCTAGCTGGACGGGTTATGAAATAATGAAACCCAAAAATCACGCCTCCTAATAAGATCAAACCTAATAATATTAAAGTTATCATAATAATTAAATATTTTTGCGATTTATTTTCCATAAATTGTTTGATGCGTTTCATCATATGGTTACATTTGCTACCTTTTCTTTTTTTCGCTGCTCGTCTATATGATTTCATTATACGTTTTTTTGCAATCTTTTTGAGTATTTTTTGGCAATAAAAAAAAGACCTTTTTAAAGTTCTTTTTTAACTAAGGTTTATTTTTTTTAATATAATTAAAAATTCTCCTTTTTGGGTCTAAAATGATATTAAAACATTTTAGAACGGTTGAGGAAGGAGAATTTTTTAAGTGCATATTTTTATAAAAATTTTGTAAAATTACCATTATTATTTCACGGTAACAAAAAGAGACCGTCGCTGCGGTCTCTTTTTTTGAATTGTACTGTTTTGACAGGCAAAAATAAGATATGACAATTATAATTAAAAGTTCATCACGCTTTATATCTCCAATTTCAACCATTAGAAGAATAATAAAAAATGATTAT
>NZ_AKIK01000012.1:0-2954 GCF_000309465.1 Poinsettia branch-inducing phytoplasma str. JR1 | reverse complement strand
TTAAGAGTTTATTATTTTATTTTTCAAATTAAAGTGAGAAATTTTTCTTTATAAAACAAAAAAATCAAAAAAAGAGGTCGCTATTTGTTGAAATTGTACAATTCCTATTTGTTCTGCTCTTATATCTAAAGAAAGTTGATTTGTTTCAAAAAAAAGCATTAATTCCTTTTTAGAAATCTTAAAATAAGAATGTAGATTATTTAATAATTTTTTTCTTTTTTGTCGGAAAGAAGCTTTAACAAAGGTAAAAAAATTCTTTTCTATAAAAGCTTTTTCTGTTGCTTCTAAAGGAATTCTTTCAAATTTTAAAACTGTACTATCTACTTTCGGTTTAGGAAAAAACATAGTATTTTTCACATCTTTAATTTTACTAATTACCATTAAAGACTGAAAAATAACACTTATAGAATTATAAGTAGTATTGTGCGGTTTAGATAAAAGACGCAAGGCTACTTCTTTTTGTACCATAATAGCGAAAGTTTTTATTTGTGGCAAAAATAAAATTTTAAATAATATAGGAGAGGTAATATTATAAGGTAAATTACCGATTAAAACAATTTCCTCTTCTTGAAAAAAAGTTTGAAAATCTTGTTCTAAATTTCTTTTTAAAAAATCATCGTAAATAATATTAATATCGAAATGAGAATCAAATTGTAAAAAAGGTTTGAAAGAAGCGTCTATTTCATAAGCCACAACTTTTTTTGCCTTGGTAACGATTAATTTAGTTAAAGCACCTTTTCCGGGGCCTATTTCCACAACATTTTGATCATCTAAGCCAGCTTTTTTCACTATATAAGTCAATAAATTAACGTCATTTAAAAAATTTTGACCGTATTGTTTTTTAATTATGTGCTTTGGTTTCATTCTTTTTTATCTGAATACTCTCTATAATAAAAAAACTTACGGTTTTCTTTTTGCATAACACCATCCATTAGACTACTAATAATGGTTGATTCTCGACTTAATGGCTGAATTTGATTATTCGATGAAGTATGGGACGAAATAAAAATTTGTTCGCCAATATTGTCGTAATCTTCTCTATAAGCATCTTGTGTAATAGAATTATCTTCAAAAGTGTAATATTCGCCATTAACGCCATAATGTTTTTTAATTTTATTTATAATTTCTTTATTCTTATCGTTATTTTCTTTATATTTCCATATGCTACGGTTTAAAAAATCTTGACATAAATTCGCTAAAATAACGTCTTTATCATCTTGTAAGCAAACAATTAAAGAATTAACGTAAAAATCATCTATTTTTAAATATGTTTCTAAACTTTTATTTAAATCTTGTTTTTGTTCTAAAAACTCTTTCAAAAGAACAATAACATAACTATCAAAAAAATAATTTTCAGAAATTAATTTTTTTATTCTAATGAAAATTTTTTCTAAAATAATTGAATAACCTTTAATTTTTGGATGATAATAAACTTGTCTATACATGTGATAACGATTAATTAAATAGTTTTCAATCGCAGAAATACCGTTTTTTCTAAAAACTATTTGATATTTTTGTTCACGTTTTTCTATATCAATAATTCTAATCAAACGATCAGTATCTATATGTCCGTAAGAAACGCCTGTAAAAAACGAATCCCTTTTTAAATAGTCTAAGCGATCAAAATCTAATTGACTTGTTAAAAGTTGTTGAATCAATTGAAATTCGTTATCTTTTTCTTTTTTAATAACCGAAGCTACATCTTTTTTAAATTCTTGATCTATGGAATCTAAAATAGCTCTTATTTCTTCATTATGAACGATCATTTGAGCAGTTTTTTCTTCATGATTGGTTTTAAAAATGCGTTCAAACATATGAGAATAAGCTCCATGACCGATATCATGCAGTAAAGAAGCGGTTAATAAAATTAATTTGTTTCTTAAAGAAAAAAATTCTTCTGATAGTTGAAATTTATGAGTTTCTAAAAACCTTCTTGACAACTCATAAACTCCTAAACTATGAGAAAAACGTGAATGTTCCGCGCCATGAAAAACTACATTAACAAAACTTAATTGTTTAATGCGTCTTAATCGTTGAAAAACTTTAGTATTAATCAACCTTTCTAAGAAAAGATAATCTAAATAAATATAACCATAAATTGGGTCTCTAAAAACTTCTGGTCTATTAAATTTTTCCGGCTCTTTAAAATTATTGTTTTTACACATTATACATATGACTCTTTCTTTTTTATCCAAAAAATGTTATTTTTGAGAAATATGGAATAAAAAATATTTTGATCATAATTATATATTTTCGATGATTGGTTAATTTTGACCAAATGACCTTATTTAAAAAAGTTATAAATCCAATTATTTCTTAATTAAAGTTACTGAATCGCCGCTTTTTAATAAAAACGCACTAGCATCGTCAGTATCTAAATGACATTCTAATCTATAATCTTTATGTACACGACACAAAACATCTTCTAAAACACCTGGTTTAATGCCATCTATTTTAACATTTACCATTTCTTTATCTACGATGCCATACTCTTTAGCTTCTTCTTCAGAAAAATGAATATGTCTGTCCGCTAAAATAACCCCTTCAGCGATATCTACTTGTCCTTTTGGACCAATTAAAATGGCTTTATCAGAATTTTTAATATCTCCAGAACTTCTTACAGGGGCTTTAAATTTATATCTTAAATTATCGCTTTGACTAATTTCCACTTGATCAACATTTCTAACTGGACCAACAACACGTACGCCTGTAATTAATTTGCCTTCAGAGCTCATAACATCGATCTTTTCTTCAGCAGCGTATTGACCCACTTGCTTTAAATTTTTAAAAATAGTTAATTGATAATTTTTGCTACCAAACAAAATATCTAATGTTTTTTGCGTTAAATGAACGTGTCTTCCAGACACGCCTACAGGTATTTTTTTGGACATGATGTTTTTTTCTCCTTAAATTTAATCAAAAATATTTTTATTTATACATTTTTATTATATAAA
>NZ_AKIK01000013.1:0-5484 GCF_000309465.1 Poinsettia branch-inducing phytoplasma str. JR1 | reverse complement strand
GCAACTTTTTTTGTTATTATTATTAACAATAAACACTTTTAAATAGTTCAAGAAATTAAAAATAATTTAAAACCTAATACACTCAATTCATTCTCCAATAAGAGTTTTTTTACACAAAAAAACCAATAAACCAATGGGTCTCATCCTCTTTTGATTATGTCTTTTTTCTTATTAAGATTTTTTTATCCTTAGGAGTTGATTATTAAGTAAAAATTGTTATAACATAAATATAAAAAATACTGTCTTATAAAGCATTTTATTAGTAGAAAACAGTAAAAAATTAACTCGTTATAAAAGATAAAAAAGATATGAAATATAGATATGACTAAGTTAAAAAAACGTTATATCTTTATTGAAAAGGAGATGATAATTTATGTTTCTTGGGAGACAAAGAGAAATAAAAGTTTTTAAACAAAAATAAATTCTAACCAATTTGAATTTGGCCTTTTATATGCCAAAAGAAGAATAGGTAAAACTATCTTATTAAACGAAATAACTAAAAAATGTATCCTTCTATTTATTTTGTTGCTAATACAAGCAGTTTAACAGCTAATTTAAAATATTTTAGCCAAGTGATAGCGAATTTTTTTGACGAAAAGGTCACTTTTAACCGATATGAAGATTTATTTCAATATTTGGTTAAAAAGAACCAATTATCTCCGGTAGTAGTTATTATTGATGAATTTTCTTATTTGATGTAAAGCGATGATAACATTTTATCTGTTTTGCAAAATATTATTGATCATCAATTATTAACTTCTACTGTGAAATTGATTTTATCAGGGAGTCACATCGGAACTGTAGAAGATATGTTGACTGCGAAAAAACCTCTTTACGGTCGTAATACTTTTGTTTTTAAAACCTTTCCATTATCAAGAAGCAAAACTTTTTTATCCTCATTTTTCTTTAGAAGATAAAATAAGTTTTTTAGTGTTTTTAGCGGATTACCTTTTTATTTAGCTCGCATTAATCAAAAGGAAAGTTTTGCCGATAATATTATTAATTTGGTTTTAACATTATGTAAAAATTTTATAAATGATTTCCGAAGGCAAATGCACAATTAAATGATATAACTTATAAAAGCAAACTTAAAAATACCGGCACTAACGTTAAATATATCACTATTTTGGAAAAGATGGGTCTTATTGGCAAAGAAAATTGTTTTGGTAAAATGAACCAAAAAAACTATTTATTACATTAAAGACCAATTTTTTAATTTTTATTTTCATTTTATTGAAAAAAATAGATCAGCTAAAAACATCTTAGAAGGAGAAGAATTTTATCAAAAATTTATTAGCCCTCAAAGAGATTAATTTGTTTATCATGAATTTGAAAAAATAGCACAAACTTTTTTAAAACAAAAATATAAAATGTCTTTACAAGAGATAAGTCGTCATTTTGGTCAAACCAAAATTAAAAAAGAGCATAAACTCACAGAACAAGAAACAGAAATCGATCTTCTTTTGTTAACAAACAAAGCTTTATCAGCTTATGAATGTTGCTGGTAAAACGCTAAAATAGACTTGTCTGCTGTGATAGCTTTTGAAGCGAAAATTAAAGCAATGGCTAAATTTTTCGTTGATAAAATAGGTTTTTTTCTAAAAGTGGTTATGAAAAAGAAGTTTTAAGTTTAAACCATGAATTTTAAGCTTTAAAAGAATTGTATCCAGAAAACGTTCCAGAAAAATTATTATTATAACCAACCATAAAAAGGAGTCTTTAAATCCCTTTTTATGGTTAGTTTTTGTTTTAATAATAAATTAACGCATTTTTGATACTTAATGGTTATTTATGAGTGCCTAATTTTTTCTCTAACACCCTTAAACCGATATTAGCGAATAAAATTAAAATTAAATAAATAACACCGGCGATACTGAAAGTAGCGAAAGTATTGAAAGTTGCTCCTCTAATTTGTTTAGTAACGGCGAATAATTCCATTACCCCAATAACACTTAAAACAGAACCATCTTTTAAATTAATGATAAATTCGTTCATTATCGGTAGTAAAGATCTTTTGATCGCTTGAGGTAAAATAACATGTCTTAAAGTTTGTTTTTCTGTCATCCCTAAAGATTGAGCGGCTTCTATTTGAGCTGTATCAAAGAAATTAACGTTTCTTAAAATGATTTCAGCGATATAAGCGGTCGAATTGAAAGTAATCACGATGAGACCAGCTCTTAAAGGAGTTAACCATTCAAACTTGCCTAAAGATTTAATGCCGTAATAAAAAATCATCGCTTGAATCATCATCGGAATGCCTTTGATAACAAAAATATAGCCAGAGAGCAATTGATCAGTTATCGTTTGGATATAATATTGAACAGAAGTAACTTTTTTTCTGTCTTGTTTTTTACCTTTTAGATAAACAATACCTAAAGCGATTGCAAACGCTCCTAGGGTGCCTATAATCGCTAAAATAAGAGTTATTTTAATACCTTCTAGATATAAAGCATAGTTTTTTGTTAAGATAGAGAAAATACTACTTTTTTGTGGCATAATTTTTGTCTGCTATTTCCATATATTCTTTTCTAGTGATTGGTGCTATTTTGTTTAAGACTTCATTCTTTTGCCCTAATAAATGATTATTTTTTTAACCCCAATTCTGGTGTCAATATCCACACTGCGGCTTTTTTCATTTTTTGGTCTAATGTTGCATCAATATTATATATTTTGTGCATAATTTTGGACTGCTTGTTGCATATATTCGTTTCTAGTATTTTCATCTATTTTACTTAAAGCTTCATTAACTTGTCCTAATAAAGGATTATTTTTTTTAACCCCAATTCTGGTGTCAATATCCGTATTGGCATCTTTCATTTGTTGGTATAATACTGTATCAACATTATCAATAGTTTTTAATGTATCAGGAAATGCTTTTAAATAAAGTTGGGCTAAAGGCGATTCAGCCATAAAACCGACAATATGTTTGCCTTGGGTTTGGTCAATTAAATCAGTATAGTTGTCTAAAAATCTTACGTTTGCTTCACCGCCAGCCAATTCTTTTGTTTTACTTTCATAAATGGTTTCTTTTTGGATCCCTAATTTTTTACCTTTTAAATCGCCAATATTTTGGATATTTTGAGGATTATCTTTATGAACGATGAAACGTATAGTTGGTCTTAAGTAAGGGTCAGTGAAGTCTATTACTTGAGCTCTTTCCTCTGTTTTAGTCATACCACCCACAATTAAATCAATTTCGCGATTGTTTAAAGCAGGAATTAAACCATCCCATTCTTTTTTAACAATAACTAATTTACGTCCTAGTTGTTGAGCTATCGCTTTTGCCATACGAACGTCATAACCATCAGCGTAATTGCTTCCATTAGTTCCG
Organism: Poinsettia branch-inducing phytoplasma str. JR1; assembly: GCF_000309465.1. Taxonomy (NCBI): domain Bacteria; kingdom Bacillati; phylum Mycoplasmatota; class Mollicutes; order Acholeplasmatales; family Acholeplasmataceae; genus Candidatus Phytoplasma; species Poinsettia branch-inducing phytoplasma. Next base: position 2,153 of record NZ_AKIK01000013.1, on the reverse strand, counting down.
ACAAGATAGCTGTCAGCTGTTTTGTCGCCTGGACTTACGCCATAATTAAAAGGTGCGTAATCTACTTCCATACCGACTCTTAAAACATTTTGATCGCTATCGCTTGGTTTTCTAGTAGAAAAGTAATAATAAATACCCCAAAACCAATTACAATAATAAAAAATAAAACAACTAACAAAATGATTAAATTTTTTCCTTTCCTTAAATCCATCTTTTCTTACCTTTTGCCTTTTTTTATTTAAAAAAATTTTTTAAATAAAAGAAAAAACCCTTACTAATTTAAAAAGTAAGGGTTTAGTTAGCATAAAAGAAAGAGTCTTTGTTTTATGTTTTGGTCAGCCCCATTACTTTTTAAAAAAGCAAAGAGTATTATAGATCTTATTCTATAACCCCATATAAAACTATTGCCATAGTTTTATATTCGGCGATGATTACCTTTCTTATACTTCTAAGAATGCCTTCTCCGTATAATACTAATCTGCATTGCTGCCTCTGAATTTAATCTTTTATTTTTTTTAAAATTTTATAATTAGATTATAACTTAAATAAAGTGGTTTGTCAATCATTTTTTTAAAGAAAATAAGAGATTTGTTAAAAACTTGGTTATGAGGGAGGATGAGAAGAGGATGAGAAAGGATATAACTTTTTAAATCTTTGTTATATAGGTGCTTTTCTTGCTTATCTGATAGCATTATTGTTGTATTGTTGTTCTGGAACTAATTTATAATTAATAATACATTTAATTTTGTTTTTGGAAACAGAATCTTTGAATAATTGTAATTTGTCATTATTATCTAATTTCTCAACTTTTAATTGAATTTTATTATACACTGTAAATTTTTTATTTTGATCTTTTTTCATTACTTTTGGTTTGTTTAATATTATATACATTTTTATTGTTTTTACAATCTTTTTAAGTTAATAAAAAGACCTCCATTCAAATAAGGTCTTTAAGGCGAAAACGATGTTCTTTAATGATCAATGGTTTCTTTCGCTGAATCATCAGAATTATAGTAAGCAGTTCTTTTTAATTTTTCGTTTTCAAGGTCGTATTCTTGCGCCATATTTCTTTTATTATCTTGGATATTATAGTAAGTTTTTTTAATCATTTTACCATTATTAGGGTGAAATTCAATGTCATAAAAACGACCAAACAAGCCTTTAAATATTTTGATAGGTGGTCGGTAAGTTTCATTGGAAAAAGTCATCTTTTCAGATATAGCGGGCGGTGGTGTAATGTCTAAATAATCTAATTTTCATTGAAAATCTTTTAAAACCATTGAAGTGCCTAAATTAATATTATCCAAAAACCATTCATCATTGATAAAACCTTTTTTATATTTTTATTGATGTTTATTTCCTTCGCTATTGTAAAGGGTTTGACCTTCTCTATATAATTTTTTTCTGATTTCTCTGCCTTTATATTCTCCTTGTTTGATATAATATTGTTTTTTCCATTCTTTTAAATCGTTGTCGTAATATCTGTATTTTCATATTTTTCATGAGCTCCAATATTGTTTTTTGGAGGTAATTTTCGGGGCATCTGATAAAACATAATTAGCCCTAAAATCAAACATAATATCAATATAGAAGATATTATAGTGGTTATAATGCATTTTTTTAGTTGTCGCCAATTTTTTGAGTTTTATCTTTTCTTTCTTTGATTGTTGTTGTAGCAAAAGTATAATTAATAGATTCTTAATGTATGCTTAAAAATAATTTGCTTTTTTTATTTATGTCTCTATTATACGTTTGTTTTGCAATAGTTTGAGGGCAAAAATTAATCTTTTTAAACAAACGCAAAAATTCATAACATAAAAAAACATAAAATGAAGACAATATCGTTGATTTATGCATTTCTCTGTGAATATATTAATGACCTAATTTCTTTCATTATGACAAGAACAGGATTTATTTATCTTCTCTATGATAAACTCCACAGACATTTGTTAAGTTAATTCGTTAAAAATAACTTGACAATTATATATAAAATAACTTATAATTAAAGTGAATTATATTTATTTGTTTCTAAAAAAGTTTTTACATTTTTCTTAATTTTTAATGATTATTAAAATTTTTAAATAGGTAGTTAATGAAATCTTATTATTAATATTAGTTTTTAAAATCTTAAGATCGATAAAATAACGTATTTA
>NZ_AKIK01000014.1:0-6439 GCF_000309465.1 Poinsettia branch-inducing phytoplasma str. JR1 | reverse complement strand
CACCTACTCTATACTTGACATATCACAATCACAAAAAGCAATATCAACTGTTTTTATTTCATCTAATTGATTTTTTTTCATCAAAAAAGAAAAAAACATTGCCTTTATCTTGTATAAAAGCAATATTCTATCATTTTGAGTTTTTTAAATAAATAGAGTTATTTTTTAAAAATTAAATCAATTAGATAAATATTTTTCTTCTAAATATTTAACAAAAGCATCAGGATCGATTTTGTTCTCGCCAGTAGAAATTTTTAATAATTCATCGGCTGTATATAAAGAACCGAAATTTCTAAAATTTTGGTTTAAATATTGGTTAACGTTTGTAAACTTACTTTGAGTAAAATCTTTTTTGATGTCTGGATTATTTTTTTTGTTTTTGCTCATTAACATAGATGAAATCATAGTACCGTTTAAATAACTAGGAAAATAACCGAAATAACCGGAAGGCCAATGAACATCTTAAAGACATCTTGCAGAAACATTATTAGGAACGATGCCTAAATAATCTTTCATTTTTTGGTTCCAAACATGAGGCAATTCGTCTAAAGTTAATTGATCGTTAACCAACATCTCCTCTATTTCAAAACGTAAAATGATATGTAAAGAATAAGTTAATTCGTCCGTATAAATTCTGATAAAACTAGGTTGAACACGGTTAATTTCTTGATACAAATTATCAACCGTTAATAAAGGGTCATTCATTTGCATATCATTCTTTAAAAAAACAGATAAATAGGTTAAAAATTCTTTTATTTTAACCAATTGTTTTTAAATTAATAAAGATGGACTTTCATGAAATTGATACCCTCTAAGTTTACCAACAGGTTGGTTTTTATATTTTTCAGGTAAATTTTGTTCGTATAAAGCGTGCCCTACTTCATGCATAGCGCCCATAAACTATCTAAAAAATTATTGTGATCATAACGAGTGGTCAAACGAACATCATCAGCAGTTCCACCACAAAAAGGGTGCGTAGTTTCGTCTAAACGACCTTTATTAAAATTAAAGCCTGCTTTTTCAATCATTTTATTGTTTAATTCTTTTTGTTTTTCAATTGGCATAGACAATTGAAGAGGAGTTCCACTTTTGGCCTGCTTTTTCATCACTTTTTTGATTAAAGGTGGCAATTCTTCTTTTAAAACAGCAAACATTTTTTTAATGTTCTCTACAGTATTGCCTAGTTCGTATCTCACCACTAAAGCATCGTATAAAAAAGGACATTTAAAGCTTTAGATCTTAAATGCGCTATTTTTTTAACATAATCAAGGACTTTTTGAAAGTAAGGCTTAAACATTTTATAATCGTTTTGTTGTCTAGCTTTTCTCCACGCTAATTCAGCTTGAGCAGTTGCTAAAATAAAATTGTTTTGCAATTCTTGATCCACAATTTTTTCATCTTGTATTTTCGCTTTTATTTCCCTTAAATTTGCTTTTTGCCATACATCTAAAGAATTTTTTTTCTTGTTCTGCTTGATTTAACCATTCTTTAGTTTCATCAGAAGTTAACAATTGACGAATAACTCTTGTTAAACTTAAAATCTCTTTTACGCGGCTTTTTGCCGAAACTTCTTTCATATTACAAGCTATATCCCGATGAAATATATTTAAAATATTTTCAAAATAACCGATTTATTCAAATCTTTTTTCTAATTGTTGATAATGAACAGACATTGTTTCACCTTTTTTTCAAATTAATTTAATAAATGCAAAATCATAGAAAAAACATCATCATATAGCTTTGATCTTTTTCACACTTAAAACTTATATATTATTTAGTGTAACATTTTTTATTGATAAAAAGGACTATTTCCGATAAATTCCCTTAATAAGGATTCATGCGGAACCAAATCAGATTCCCAAGCGTCAAACCAACTTAATAATTTTAAGTAATATTGAGTTTTTTCAAAATACGGACTCATCAAAGGCACTTCTAACAATAAAGGTTCTAAATATGGCTTTAAAACGTTAAATTCATAAATTAACTCCGAATTGAATAAATAATCCGCTTCTTGTTGATAAGGATAAATCCACCTAAATTCACCTTCTCGAACAGATTTCCAAAAATCAAAAGTTTTTAAAATATTAGTGCTTCTCATTTTTAAATCTCGAATAGTTCTACGCAAAAAACGAATATCTGTGATATGTAAAGGATTGTGTTCATCCAATGATAATTGGTGTTGTGGAGCAATGTAAATTTTAAATTTTTGTTCCCTAGAAAGGGAAGGTAATAATGCAGGATTATTAGCGTGAATTCCTTCAACCAACAAGACTTGTGTATTGATTTCGATAGGTTTGTGGGTAATCACGCGAGTACTGAAATCAAATTGTGGAATAATAGCTTTTTTATGTAAAATTAAATCATTTATATTTTGGTTAAATAAATCAATATTTAACGCTTGGATGTGTTCAAAATCATAAGATGAACCATCTGAGGTTTTGGGGACTTCTTCAAGGGGTAAGTAATAATTATCCATACTAACCAAAGTGCTTGTAACGCCTACAGCCATTAATTGTAATTGTAGTTTTTTGGCTAAAGTGGTTTTACCACTGGAAGACGGTCCAGCAATATGAATAATTTTTATTTTATCTTTTTTATCAGCTATTTGGTTGCTGATCTCCATTAACTGCCTTTGATGGTTGATTTCCGCTATACTAATTAAATCAAAGTTTTTCTTAGGATTGGAGGAATAATTATTTATTTGATGAATATTTTGTGTTTGAGTCATTTGACGCCACACCGACGTTTGATGCAAAGTTTTTTCAAAAAAAGGTTCTTCCTTGAAAAGAGGTATTACACCATGATGAAAAGTTTGAGGAAATTGCAAAATCATAGAAGAAGAACGATATAATAATTGATAGTGAGTTAAATAACTCGTATTAGGAACCATGCCTTGGTGCATATCGTTATAATATGAATCACAAACATATAAAGAAACCTTATTTTGGGGCTTTTGTTGAAGAAACTTTTTTTTATTCTCAAAACCAAAAGCATCATATATTTCTAAAGCTTTTTCCAAAGAAAAAGATTTTTTTTCAATTTTTAACTTTTGTGCTACTAAGGCTATCATTTTTTTTTGAATTTGTTCAAACATTTCTAAATTGAATTCTGCGTTATTTTCGAGTGTAACCAAAAGAGATTGTGAACTATAATAAGAAAAACGCACTTTTTTCTCAGGAAATACATGATAAAAAGCCATAACGACCAAATATCTCAAACTAGCTTCATAAATGTCCACCGCCTGAGGATGAGATAAATCTAAAAAAAGAACGTCATTTTCGGGTTCAGCCAATTCAAACGTTAATTCGCGTATTTTATTATTTACTTGAGCGGCGTAAACATTGGTCAATTGCAATTGTTTTTTTACTTCTTCTAAACTGGTATTAGAATTCACATTTAAAGTTTGATTTTTGTAATATACTTTTAACACTATTTTTTCTTTCTTATCTTATATTTTTTTTCAAAAATAAAAATACCTATCTTTAAATTGTATTTTGTAAAATGCCTTTAAAACTACTTTTATAATAACAAATAACCAAAATAATGTCAAATGAATAATGTTTGTTCTTTTCATGTTTTTGAAGATAATGCTTATAAAGGATCACACATCAAAAAAAGACTCTCCAATAAGAGAGAGTCTGTTTATTATTTGTCCAAAGAAAAGTTTAATTACCACCAATCATTAAATCTCCAGCATAAACACTAGCACTGCCAAAACCAGAAACTTGGAATTCAAAATCATTAGCTATTTCTTTTAATTTTTTTAAAATATCAAAAAAATTACCTGAAACAACAATCATTTTCACCGGAGTAGTGATTTTACCTTTTTCAATCTTAAAACCACTAGCTTGAAGGCTGAAATCGCCACTTACAGTTTGAATACCTACATGCATGCCGACTAAATCATCGATAAAAACACCTTCTTCAATGGTGGATACTATATCATCTAAACTTCTTTGTCCTGGTTTTAAATAACAATTGCTAAAACCGGTTCCTCCGCCGAAACCATTACCTGTCGGTTGAGTGTTAAATATTTTGGCTGTTTTTAAATTATGGATAAAACCTTGAAAAACACCATTTTCAACCACGTTTTTAGGTTGGCAAACAACTCCTTCGTCATCAAATTTTTCTTTGAAAAAAGCTTGATCAGAAAAAGGATCTTCAATGATGCTTACTTGAGGAGAAGCGATAACTTGTTTTTCTTTATTTTTTAATTGAGTTAAATTTCTATAAGCACTTTGTCCGGTAAAAATGCTGCTAAAACTGGCTAAAACATCAGCAAACATTTCGTTTGAAAAAACTGTAGGATAACTTTTTGATTTTAAAGTAGCTCCGTTTAATTTTTTTTCACCCGCAACAACCACTTCTTGGGCTTGTTTTTCTGGATTAAATTCTTGGAAATCTTTTACAAATTTTAATTTGCCAAAACTTTGTACATCGCCGTCTTTTTTGAAAATAGCAGAAACATAAAGATAAGCATAATTATTTTCTTGTTCTAAATGAAGCCCTTTTGAGTTGATTAAAGTTTTTTTACTAAAAACCTCTTTATAAGAATTGGTTTCAATTTTTTTCATCACTTTCGAAGAAGACATGTTTTTTTCTAAATCTTTTAAAAGTTGAATTTTCTTGTCTAAAGGAATAACGGAAAAATCAAATTTTTTTTCTTCCCATTCAGGATAAGAGGAAGAACCTTCAAAAATAATCGCCGGATCTTTGCTGTCAACTATTTGAGTGTTTTGTTTCAAAGTGTTCAACATTTTATCGACCGTTTCTTCATCTATTTTTTCAAAATATACTTCTGTTGATTTATTGTCATAAATCCCTTTAATATTAACTGTCGCCAGATCGCTTTCTACAAGTGATTCGACTTTGTTGTTATCTAGGGTTAATTTAAAACTTTTGCTTTCGCTGACAAATATTTCTAAACTTTCAAAGCCTTTATCTAAACCTTTTTGAATCCATTTTTGATACATTACGCATTTTCCTTTTTGTTGCCGCCAACAACCATTTCTTGTACTCTAATAGTAGGTTGTCCTACATCAGTAGGGATTGAGCCAGAAACAGAACCGCACATTCCTTGTCCTAAAGATAAATTATCTCCTACACGATCTATTTTTAATAAAACATCATCGCCATAACCAATCAACATCGCTCCTTTAACAAGAGTAGTCAATTTACCGTCTTCAATCAAATAACCCTCTTTAACAACGAAATTAAATTCTCCCGTAGCAGGTTCAACTGTTCCGCCGCCTAAACTTTTAGCGTATAAGCCGTATTTAGTATCTTTAATAATTTGTTCTGGTTTATCAGTGCCGTTAGCGATATAAGTCGAATTCATTCTTGAAGTGGGAGAATATTTATAAGACTCTCTTCTGGAAGAACCGGTCGGTTTAGCTTTCATTTTACGACCGTTACGGAAATCAACTAAATAGCTTTTTAAAATGCCTTTTTCAATTAAAAGGTTTTTTTGGGTTTTCATTCCTTCATCGTCGAAATTAAGTTTTCCCCAAGCACCTTCAATAGAGCCGTCATCATAAGCTGTTACTATATCAGAAGCTATTTTTTGGTTTAATTTATTATTAAAAGGTGATAAACCTCTGGCGATAGCAGTCGCTTCTAAAGGGTGCCCACAAGCTTCATGGAAAATAACGCCCCCAAAACCATTATTTAAAACTACGATCATAACTTGTGGCTTCATTTCTTCTGCCTTTAATAAAGCCACCGCTCTTTGAGCTACTTCTTGGGCTAATTGTTCTAAGTCTATTAAATCAAAAAATTCTAATCCCATAGAACGTCCTGGACCTTCATAAACGTCTTGCATTTGTTCGCCTTCTTTAGCTACTGCTACCAAACCACAACGTATATAAGGTCTTACATCATTTTGATAAACTCCTTCTGTATTAGCGACCAAAATTTTTTGTTCTTTTTCGTGATAATTAACAATAGTTTGGATTATTTTATCATTTTGTTTTTTCATTATGTCTGATAATTTAATTAATTTTTTCGCTTTTTCTTTTTTTGTCATCAAATCAAAAGGTTTTTTCATACTTTCTTTTAAAGGTTGAGGTTCGCCCAAAGGAACAACTTTATATTTCGGTCCTTTAAAATTCCTTTTTAAATGTGTCATTAATTTTTGAATATTGTCAAAATCAACTTTATTAGTATAACCGTATACTTCATCTGAACCTTGTAAAAGTCTTACTCCTACGCCAAAAACATTGTCAGTTGATAAGGAAACAACTTCTTGACCGGTTATTCTTAAACTATTAGTCATATTGTCTTCAAAAAACAGTTCAGCAAAATCAGCGCCTGATTCTAAAGACTGTTTTAAAAGAGTTTGTATTTCTTCTTTTTTTATCATGTGTTTTTAAAACCTTCTTTTTTTAATTATTTCATATTTTTATGATAATTTAAAACTATCTTAATAATAACATTTTTA
>NZ_AKIK01000015.1:0-10134 GCF_000309465.1 Poinsettia branch-inducing phytoplasma str. JR1 | reverse complement strand
ATAAAAATTGTTTTATAAATTGAATTATCAATCATAATTCATTTATAAATAAATTTATGTTGTAATGTGTAATTTTATATATAAAACCTATCAAGGATGTTTTATTATATAATAAAATACATTTAAGAAAGGATTTTTCAGTGTTAACTTCCGATAAAAAAGTTATTTTAAAAGCTCACCAAGAAGGTTATGCGATCGCTCAAGTAAATATTAATAATTTAGAATGGATTAAAGCTGCTTTACAAACTGTAGAAGAATTAAAATCACCGGTTATTTTAGGAGTGTCAGAAGGTGCTGCTAAATATATGGGAGGTTTTAAAACTGTTGTTGCTATGGTAAAAGAATTAGATGCTTTTTATAATATTAGTGTTCCTGTAATACTTCATTTAGATCACGGTTCTTTTGAAGGCGCTCAAGAAGCTCTTAAAGCTGGTTTTACTTCTGTTATGTTTGATGGAAGTCATTACCCCTTTGAAGAAAATTTAGAAAAAACTCGTCAAATAACTCAACTATGTCGTGAAAAATCAGTTTTACTGGAAGCCGAAGTAGGCGGTATCGGCGGAGAAGAAGATGGAGTAGTTGGTCAAGGTGAAATTGCTGACCCTAATAAATGTAAACAAATAACAGAATTAGGCATTGATATGTTAGCTGCTGGTATCGGCAACGTCCATGGCAAATATCCAGATAATTGGAAAGGTCTAGATTTCGATGTTTTTGTTAAAATTAGATCTTTGACTAAAAAACAAGTCCCTTTAGTTCTTCACGGTGGAACTGGCATTCCTGAACACATGATTAAAAAAGCTATTTCTTTAGGAGTGGTTAAAATCAATGTTAATACTGAATTTCAATTAGTTTTCGCTGCAGCTATACGTAAATATATTGAAGAAGGCAAAGATTTAGTTAATAAAGGATATGATCCAAGAAAATTATTAAATCCAGGCTTTTTAGCTATTAAAAAAGAATTAAAACATAAATTAACTTTATTTGGTTCCGTTAATAAAGCATAATTTCAAAAAATAACATTTATAAGAAAAAAGGTTATATTAATAATGAAAAATGAACAAAATTTAGAAAAAATTGCTGTTTTAACTTCAGGCGGAGATGCTCCGGGGATGAACGCTGCTATTAGAGCAGTCGTTATGACAGGAACTAATCAAAATTATGAAGTTTATGGCGTAAAAGACGGTTATTTAGGTTTATATAACAATCAAATAGAATTGTTAACACCTGATTCTTTAGACAGAATTATCAACGTATCAGGTACTTTTTTAGGTACTTCACGTTTTTTACCTTTTCAAAATGAATTAAAAGTTCGTCAAGCATGTGCTAAAAATTTAACTGATTTAGGGATTACTAAATTAGTGGTTATTGGTGGAGATGGTTCTTATCATGGAGCTATGAAGCTAGATGAATTAAATATTAAATGTGTAGGCATTCCTGCTACGATAGATAACGATATTAATGCTACAGATTATACAGTTGGCTTTAGTACGGCTTTAAATAACGTAGTGGATGCGATTGAAAAATTACGCGATACTTCTATTTCTCATCGTAGATGCAGCATTATCGAAGTAATGGGCAGACACAAAGGTGATTTAGCTTTATACGGCGGACTTGCTGGTGGAGTGGATATGATTGTTACAAGCGAAAAATCTTTAGATAAACAAACTATTTTTGATAAAGTTAAAGAATTATACGAAAAGAACCAAAGACAAGCTATTATAGTGGTGACAGAACATATTTTCGCAGTTAATGAATTAGCTAAAGAAGTGGAAAAATATAGTGGTTTTGAAACAAGAGCTCAAATTTTAGGACACATTCAAAGAGGTGGAACTCCTACAGCTGAAGATATAATTTTAGCCAACAGAATGGGCAGTTATGCAGTTGATTTGTTAAAAAAAGACATTCATAATTGTGGTATCGGAATTCAAGGCAACAAATTAACTCATCTTGAATTTAAAAACATTTTTGATCAACCCTATGTAAAAGACGAATTGTTTGATGTATTTGACAAAATAACTCAATAAAAATATTTATTTAGTTTTTTTTAATTAAGAAGTAAAGGATAAATTTTAAAAATGTCTACAAAGGTTAAACAAAAAAATTTAAACACAAACAATTCTCAACCTCAGTTTCAAGGTTCGATTTGGAAAAATTTAATCGTTATTTCTATTCCAGTCGCTATTTATTTAATATTTAAACATTTTACATCCGCAGTAGATTATTTTATTGTGGGAAATCCAACAAAAATAAATAAAAATATCGATTCAGTTATTACTTTGATGAAACAAATTGGTAAAGTTTTTCAAGCTATTGCGATGGGTTTAGGCGGTGCGGGCGTTATTTTAGTAGCCCAAGAATATAAAAAAAATAATAAAGAAAAAACACAAGAATACGTAACTTTAGCCTTTTTGTTTTCTATTATTTTAAGCCTTTTATTATCCATTGTATTCTATATTGGCGCTATAATACCTAATTTCGACCTTTTTTTACCCGTTAGTTATCGTACTGATGGTGGCGCTTTATGTTATAACATTCAATTAATATCTTTCATTTTTATGACTATTAATGTAGTGTTTATTGGAATTGAAAGAGCTAAAAATAAAACGTGTTTTGTTTTTTTCTTAAATATTTTAAACATTTCAACAAGAGTGCTTTTAGCCTTTGGTTATAAATGGTTTAGAGAAAAAGGAAATGTAAGTATTGTTGATTTGCAATTCGCTACTTTATTTTCTGATTTATTGATTACTTTTATAGCTTTTTATTTTATGTTCTTTAATAAGAAAAACGATACCAGATTAGATTTCAAAAAATTCAAATTTTCTTCTAAAGTGTTAAAAAAATTTTCTAAATTATCTGGTGGATTAGTGGTTGGCAAGGCTACTTATGAAGTTGGTAAAGCAGTGGTTAATATTTTGACGACAAAATTTTATGAACCTTATGAACCTTCTTTATTAGGAATTGCCGGTTTAGCAGCGTTAGTTAATGGTATTGTTTATTCTTTATCGCAATCTTTTGAAGATGGACAATCAGTCATGGTGTCGCAAGAATCTAGCAATCAAGATTCACGAAAAACTCTGAAAATTTTTAAAAATGTTTTCGTTATTACGACTATTTTAGGCACAGTCGGTATTTTGGTAAATCAATTTTATGGCGAAAAATTATTAAGATTTTTCAAACCAACCAAAGATTTTTCATCGGAAGAAATGCAAGGTTTTAAAACGATTTTATTTTATGAACAATTATCACTTTTCACTTCTGTATGGGCTTCAATGATGATGGGTTATATTATTTCGTACAATAAGAGCGCTAAAGTATCATTTTGGATGAATCTTTTAAGAGTTTCATTGAGAATATCTCTATTAAGTTTATTATTCCTTGCAACTGATATAAACCATTATAGTCAATTCGGTTGGAGTACGGCCGGAAGTAACATTATTGTTTTAATAGTCGTAACTGTTATCTTTGTGAAATTTATTAAAAAAAGCCATAATGAAAGTGCTCAACAAAAAATAATTAAAAAAGATTTGAAAAAAAAGGTATTTTTGGTATGATGACAAAAACCCTTTCTACAGCTAACGTTAAAAAGAAAAAAGTTTTATTACGAGCAGATTTAAATGTTCCTTTAGAGAATAAACTTATTACAGATGATAATAGAGTTAAAGCTATTTTGCCTACTTTAAAACATTTAATTCAAAATGAAGCCAAAGTAATTATTTTTTCTCATTTCGGTAGAATTAAAATCGAAGATGATAAAAAAAAATATAGCCTTGAAGTTGTGGCTCAAAATTTATCTTCTCGTTTGGATGCTAAAGTTTATTTCGTACCTCAAACAAGAGGAAAAATTTTAGAAAAAGCTATTGAAAAACTTCTCCCTGGAGAGGTCTTGATGGTTGAAAATACTCGTTTTGAAGATTTAGACAACAAAAAAGAAAGTAAAAATGACGCTGATTTAGGAAAATATTGGGCTTCTTTAGGCGATGTTTTCGTGAATGATGCATTTGGAACTTCTCATCGCAGTCATGCTTCTAACGTAGGTATTGCTCAAAATATGGAAGAAAAATATTTCGGTTTTTTAGTAGAAAAAGAAATTAATTTTCTTCATAAAATCATCAAAACACCTCAAAGACCGGTAGTAGCGGTTTTAGGTGGTTCTAAAGTATCTGATAAAATTAAAATCATTCGTAATCTTTTGAAAAAAGTTGATTTTCTTTTGATCGGGGGTGGTATGAGCTTTACCTTCTTAAAAGCGCAAGGTCATAACGTAGGCAAAAGTTTACTAGAAGAAAACGAAATACCTTTAGTGAAAGAATTATTAAGTTCTGAAGAAGGTAAGAAAATTATTTTAGGTCCAGATGTTGTTTGTGGCGAAGAATTTGCTAACGAAACTAAAGTTAGTGTTTCTGATGTTAACAATATTTCTGATAATGTGATGGGTTTAGATATTGGTCCTAAAACAGTCGCTTTATTTCAAAAATATTTAACTTTAGCTAAAACTATTGTTTGGAACGGACCTTTAGGAGTTTTTGAATTTGATAATTTCGCTCAAGGCACTAAAGAAATAGCACAAATAATAAGTCGAATGCATAATAAAGCTATTACAATCATCGGTGGTGGTGATAGTGCAGCTGCTGTCTTTAAATTTGGTTTAGACGGTCATTTTAGCCACATTTCTACTGGCGGAGGAGCCTTTTTAGAATATTTAGAAGGCAAACCAATGTTTGGGTTGGAATGTATCGAAAATATTGAATAAAAAATTTATGAAAAAATAATTTAAAAAAGGTATAAAAAAATTATGAACAAAAAAACAAAAGTAGCCATTAATGGTTTTGGACGTATAGGAAAATTATCGTTTCGTTCTATTTTTACTAACCCACAATTTGAAGTTGTTGGCATCAATGATTTATCTAATTTAGAAACAATCGCTTATTTATTAAAATACGATACTGCTCAAGGATCATATAAAACAGATTCTGTTTCTTACGAAGATAATCATTTAGTAGTGGATGGGAAAAAAATTCCTGTTTTTCAAGAAAGAAATCCTAAAGATTTGCCTTGGGGTAAATTAGATGTAGATATTGTTTTAGAATGTACTGGTTTTTTCGCTAGTAAAGAAAAAGCGGATCTACACTTACAAGCTGGAGCTAAAAAAGTTTTAATTAGTGCTCCTGCTACTGGCGATTTAAAAACAGTTGTTTACAATGTCAATGATAATGTTTTAACTAAAGATGATCACATTGTTAGTGGAGCTTCTTGCACTACTAACTGCTTGGCGCCTGTTGCGAAAGTGTTAAACGATAACTTCGGCATTAACCAAGCGTTTATGACAACAGTTCACTCTTACACAAGCGACCAAACTTTAATTGACCAAAATCATTCTAAAGGTATTTGGGCTAGACGCGGTAGAGCAGCAGCTTCTAACATGGTCCCTACTTCTACAGGAGTAGTGAAAGCTATTGGTTTAGTATTACCTGAATTAAAAGGTAAAATAGATGGTACATCTGTTAGAGTTCCAACTGTAACAGGTTCTTTAGTGGATCTTACAGCAGAATTAAACCAAGAAGTAACAGTGGAACAAGTTAATCAAGTTTTTGCTAAAAACGCTAACGAAACTTTAGGATACGTTAAAGATCCTATCGTATCTTCTGACATTGTAGGAACTGCTTATGGTTCTTTATATGACTCTAATACTTTACAAATTCTTCAAACAAAACCTAAATTTATCAAATTAATGTCTTGGTATGATAACGAAATGAGTTATGTTAGTCAATTGGTAAGATTATTACACAAAATGTCTACGTTGTTATAATTTTTAACCATAAAAACAAAACCGCTAAAAAACCAAAATACAATATGCTTTATTTATACTTTATAAAGTATATTTTGTATTTTCTTTTAAAAGATGATTTATTTTTCCATTTAGTCTAATTATTATTTATTAAAAAACAATAGTTTTTTAATAAATATATTTGCAATAATCAAAAGATAATTATGGAGTGTTGATATGAGTTTAAACTTAAATTTAGATGGAATCCAAAATTTTTTAAATTGGGATGAGGAAAGTAAAAAAATAGCTCTTCAAGTTAAAAAAAATCATCAAAAACTGCATGAAGATCAAGAATTAAAAGATACTGTTTTAGGATGGTTAACTTTACCTTTGAACGATAATGTTGAGGAAATTCAAAAAATAAAAAAATTAAAACAAGAACATCCGGATTTAGATGTGTTAGTAGTGATAGGGATTGGTGGTTCTTATTTAGGCGCTAAAGCGGGAATAGAACTGCTTCAAATTCCTTTTCAAAAAACTAAACCTGAAGTGTTATTCGCAGGCCATCAAGTGTCAGGTAATTATTTAACAAATTTGACTCATTATTTAAAAGATAAGAATTGGGCGATGAACGTTATTTCTAAATCTGGTACTACTTTAGAACCTGCTTTAGCTTTTAGAGTATTGAAAAAAGAAATAGAAGCAAAGTACGGCAAAGAAAAGGCTAAAAGACGCGTTTTTGCTACTACAGACGGTAAAAAAGGTGTTTTATTAAATATAGCTAACCAAGAAGGTTACGAAAAATTTGTTGTTCCTGACAATGTTGGCGGAAGATTCAGTGTTTTAACTGCTGTAGGATTATTACCTTTTGTTTTTGCTAATTTAGATGTAGAGGCTATGTTAAAAGGAGCTCATCAAGCTTATTTAGATTTTTCATCTGATGATTTAAATAAAAATGAAGCGTATCAATACGCAGCGGCCCGTTATCTTTTACACACTAAATTAGATAAAAAAATGGAATTATTAGTTAGTTATGAACCACATTTATTAGGTTTTTCCGAATGGTGGAAACAATTATTTGCTGAATCTGAAGGTAAAGACGAAAAAGGTCTTTTTGTAGGAGCTATTAATAACTCTACTGATCTGCATTCTTTAGGACAATTCGTCCAAGAAGGAAGTAAGTTATTTTTTGAAACAGTTTTAAATGTAGGTCATTTTGACCAAGATTTAGTCATTCCTCAAGTAGAGAATGAATTAGATGGCCTTAATTATCTAGCAGGTCAAAATTATACAGATATTAATCAAAAAATTAAAACAGCGACCAAACAAGCTCATATTGAAGGACAGGTACCAAATTTAGAATTGACTGTACCTCAATTAGACGAATATAACTTTGGTTATTTAGTTTATTTCTTTGAAAAAGCTTGCGCTATGTCTG
The DNA here is from genome assembly GCF_000309465.1 of Poinsettia branch-inducing phytoplasma str. JR1. Taxonomy (NCBI): domain Bacteria; kingdom Bacillati; phylum Mycoplasmatota; class Mollicutes; order Acholeplasmatales; family Acholeplasmataceae; genus Candidatus Phytoplasma; species Poinsettia branch-inducing phytoplasma. The sequence goes on along the minus strand of NZ_AKIK01000015.1, from coordinate 2,929 downwards.
GTTCTCTTTTAGGAATTAATCCTTTCAATCAACCAGGTGTGGAAGTTTATAAACAAAGAATGTTTGCTTTATTGAAAAAATAATTTTATTTATACAAAAAAAAGATACTTTTATAGTATCTTTTTTTTGTATAAAGGTTATATAAGATTATAAGAAATCTTTTTAAATGATAAATAAGTACCTTTTTATAGTTTTTTTTCAAACTTTCAACTTTCTTCACCAGATAATAATTATTATTTTAATATTTTACATTTTACTTTATTTTTATGTTAAACTAAATTCAATTAATAGAAAGAGGTGAAGAATTTTAATAAAAGTACACAAGTTAAAAAAAGATATTCTCTTTGAAATGAAAATATTTACTACATCAGAAACAGATTTTACTCATTTTAGTCGCCTCTTGTTGTCGCAATATATAAAAAATAGTTATAAGGTTGTTTAGGACAATACCTTATTATTTATCATTTTTAGTATCATTGTATGAATCTTATTGCGGATGAACTATAAAAATGGGAAAAAACGAAAGAGAAGGATATTATATTTGTCAAATTTAAAAGAACCTTTAAAGAAAAATCAAAAATTATGGCTCGGAGGAGAAGTAGTACTTCTTATAAGTACTTTCCATCACTTTATAGGCGACTTGTCTGAGAAATCCTAAAAATAAAGGAAATTTTTTAAAAGTAGGCATGGTAAACTAATGACCTCCTTATGCTTGATCAGGTAAAAACGATTCTCCACACAGTTTGACTGTTGAGAATAACGGAGTCCGCCTAAGCGGCACAATTCTTCTTTTGATTAGAGAAATATCGGAAGATACCAGTTTAACAATAGAAACTCATAATTATTTGTATGACGCAACGACAACAGCTATTCAAAGAGGAGAAATTGATTGTATGTTGTCAGCCGCCAAACCAAAAATCCAAAGAGATAGAATAATGAGCCCTTCTATTCCTTATTTGTCCGAAAAAGTAGGGTTAGTTGTGAGAAAAGACGATCCTCGTTATACAGATTTAGATAATTATCAAGAAATTAATAAATTAGATCTTTTAGTGAAAGACGCAAATGGTAATTATCATAATCAAGAATTAAAAACCAATTGTATGGTTTCTGCCCAATTTAAACTAACATTACCTATCTTATTAAAAACTTTGTAACGACAAAACCCTTCAGTTGAACAATACATTAAAGAAGGGCAACATCAAGAAGATTGCGCTAGAACAGTTAACACTGTAATTAACGGCTAATCCGACATTTTCGCGGTTGATTATGAAGTAGCTAAATATTATGCTAATTTACAACCAGAAAAATTGAAAACTATTAAATTAAATTTAGACGATAAAGAACTTGAAAACAAATTGGTTATCGGACTTTATAATATTTATGTGAAAAAAGGAAACGATGTATTGTTGGCAACAATAAATAAAGGGATTAGAAAAGCGTTATATCGTGATTACGAAGGTCTGGACTGTTTCTTTTTTTTAGACAATTTTTGTCTCTAAAATTATTCTTTAAAACTTAAAATTAAGTGATAATTTCATATCTTTTCAAACTAACAAAGTATTTTTCATTAGACGAAAAAGTGTCTAATGTTTTTTTATAATTTGCTAGTTTCAAAAGATATTTTTTCTAATATTTTATCTCTTCATTATATAGTTAGGTAAAAAAAGTTAAAAAGTCATATACAAAATGAAAAGAAAATGATTTTTTTATTAATTATATTATTTTATTGAAAAAAAGGCGCAATAAAGATACCTTTTTTAAAAGGTTTAATTAAAAAGATATTTGTAAATAATTTATCTTAAGTTTTGAGAATATTGAGAAGGAGATGAATAGTTTAATTTAGTTAATAACCATTTTTGATTCCAAAAATTAGGAAATTGATTAATGATAGTTTTTATTTTTGCTGAAGATTTTTGGAATAAAAAAGGATGACGGTGTTCTAAGATACTTTTCATTTGGCCGAAAAGATTCTCAATAACCGCGTTATCACGTGGAGTTGCTTTACGAGACATGATTAAAAATCCTTTTTTGGTTAAGGTTTGTTGGACTTTTTGCGATTGATAAACTGTACCTTGGTCAGAGTGGATAATACAAGGATTTTTTAGTTTAGGAATTTTTTTGATAGTGTTTAAAATTAAATCCTTATTTTGTTGCTTAGAAACATGAGAAGCGACTATTTTATTATTAAAAGAGTCGATAATACAAGAAAAATATAAAAATCCTTGGGGAGTTTTAAAATAAGTGATGTCGGTAAATAGTTTTTGCATTGGCGCAGCGCTTTTAAAATCTTGGTTAATTAAATTAGGGACTATGTTTAAATTATCCTTTAAAGAACGATAATGATATTTATTTTTTTGGATTCTAAGACGACAACAAATGTCGTTTGCTTTCATAATGAGATAAACTTTTTTCTTAGTGATGAATTCATTAAATATGTTTTGGTATAAATGAGTGATTTTACGATGACCAAAGAAATATTCATATGTTTGACACAAAGCTTGGATGCGTTTTTGTTGTAAAAGATATTTTGCCTGTTTTTCTTGGTGTTTTGTTTTAACTTTTAACCAATAATAATAGGTACTGCGTTTAATCTTAATTGTTTGTAAAATGGTGGTTAAATTTAAATCTTTTTGAAATTTGGCCACCAAATTAAAGATAATTTTTTTATCTAGCTTTTCTATTTTATGAATTATTTGTTGTAATAAGTTGATTTTTTGTTTTAATTTTGTCATTTTAACACCAATTTATCTGCTAATTTTTAATTATATCAACCATTATAACTCTTTAAAGGTTTTTTAATGCTATTAAATAATTATTAATTTTGTTTTTAACTAATATATATTATTTATTTAAACACACAACACAAACCTATAACTGGTAAGGCAGTTATTTTAAAAATTAAAGTTTATTTAATTATTAAAATAAATTT
>NZ_AKIK01000016.1:0-6045 GCF_000309465.1 Poinsettia branch-inducing phytoplasma str. JR1 | reverse complement strand
GAATAATAATAAATTATAATTTAATTTCTTAAATTTATTAAATTAAAAACGTTATTCATGTGAAAAAAATTTTACATCTCATTCTTCAAAATAAGTAAATTTAAAAAGGAGTACTCAGAATCATGGGTGTTGTTACAATAAAACAATTGTTAGAATCAGGAATTCATTTTGGTCACGCGGCTAAAAAATGTCATTATAAAATGAAACCATATTTATTTTCTTCCAACGATGGGGTTCCTATTGTTAGAAATAGAATTCACATTATCGATTTGAAAAAAACATTGGAAGCTGTTGAACATTCATACAAAAAGCTTGTACAAATAGCGGAAAAAGGAGGGAAAGTTTTATTCTTAGGAACTAAAAAACAAACCCAACACATTATTAAACAAGAAGCGCAAAGAGCTAATCAATATTATATTAACCAAAGATGGTTAGGCGGTACTTTTACTAATTTCCAAACTATTTTAACAAGAATTAATTATTTAAAAGAGTTATACAAACAAGAAGAAGATGGCGTATGGAAATTACTTTCTAAAAAAGAAGTAGCTACCTTAAAAAAACAAAGAGATAAGTTGGAAAAGTTTTTAGGCGGAATTAAAAACATGTCTCAATTGCCACAAGCTATTTATATAGTTGATGTGCAAAAAGATACTATAGCTATCGCTGAGGCGAGAAAATTAGGTATTAAAATTTTTGGAATCGTAGATAGTAACTGTGATCCTGATTCAGTAGATTACATCATTCCTGCTAATAATGATGCTATCAAAGGGGTAAAATTAATTACTTCTATCATCGCTGATGCAGCTATTGAAGGTAGCGGTTCTAACCAAGAAGCGCCTGTTGAAGAAACAACTGATGAATCTGGCGAAAAACCATCTGAATCAACATCAGAAACTGTTGATGTAGAAAAAACTCAAAATAACGATCAAAATGTAGAAAAAGAAAACGTTTCTACTAATTAATTACAACTTTTAACAGACAAAATATTTTTTATAATCAATTAGTAAAAAAGATGTTTCTAAATAAACATCTTTTTTACTAAAAAAACAATTTTACTTGTATTTCTTAATACAAAAGAAAAAAAACTTAATAAAAATTTGGAGAACGAAAATGAAAATCACACTAGAAATGATTAAAGAATTAAGAAAAAAAACTCAATCAGGAATGATGAATTGTAAACAAGCTTTAGAACATACTCAAGGCAATATGGACAAAGCTGTAGCTTATTTAAAAGAAAAAGGCATGATTACAGCTAACAAAAAAAAAGATAAAGTTTCAGCCGAAGGTTTAACTAATGTCGCTTTTAAAGGTAATAAAGCTGTTTTATTTGAACTTAACTCAGAAACTGATTTTGTTGCTAAAAACGAACACTTTATCGCATTACTAGAACAACTAAAAAATAGTTTATTAGATGCTGATGCATCCGTTAAAACTGTGGAAGACTTTTTAAATTATCATTGGAACGGACAAAGAGTTAAAAACATTATTTTAGATAAAGCGGCTATTATTAAAGAACAAATCGTTTTAAAAAGAATTCAAACTGTTTATAAAAAAGATAACGAAAGTTTTGGACTTTACAAACATCAAGGAGGAAAAATTTCCGCTTTAGTGCATTTTGACAAACAAAACAAAGAAGCACAAACACATATTCCTATCCATGTAGCTGGTTTTAACCCGAAATTTTTAAGTAAAGAAGCGGTTGACCCTAATTTTATTAAAACAGAAAAACAACTTTTTTTAGAAAAAACTATTAACGAAAAAGCGAAGCAAAATTTACCGAGTGGTTTATTAGATAAAATTGCTAGCGATCGTTTAAATAAAGTTTTAGAAGAAATTTGTTTATTAGAACAACCTTTTTACAACGATACTGACCAAAAAGTAAAAGAATTTTTACAAGTTAATCAAACTAACGTTATCGCTTATTACCGCTTTGAAGTAGGCGAAACAGCAGAAAAAAACGAGCAATAAAACTAATATTTATTCATTTTCTAACTATAATAAAAAATAAAAGTAGCAAAGGGGAATAAAATGTTTAAAAGAATTCTTTTAAAATTGAGCGGGGAAGCCTTAAAAGGAGACAATTTTAACATTAACCCACAAAAAGTTAAAAAAATTGCTGAAGAAATTAAAGAAATTAAAGACTTAGGTTTGCAAATAGTTATTATTGTTGGTGCGGGAAATATCTGGCGCGGTCATATTGGTCAAGAATTAGGTATGGAACGTAGTCAATCAGACTATATGGGAATGTTAGGTACTATTATCAACTCTTTAGCTTTACAAGACGCTTTAGTCAATTTAGACATTCAAACTAGGGTTATGACGGCTTTTCATGTTATTGCTGTGGCTGAACCTTACATCAAAGGTAAAGCGCTACGCCATTTAGATAAAGATCGTGTAGTTATTTTAGGCGCTGGGGTTGGTTCTCCTTACTTTTCCACCGATACCGCTGCTGCTTTAAGAGCAGCTGAATTAAATATAGACGTTATTTTAATGGCTAAAAACGGTATTGAAGGTGTTTATAATAAAGATCCTAAAAAACATAATGACGCTGTTTTAATTAAAAAAATAGAACATAAAAATGTTATCGCTCAAAGGTTAGATGTGATGGATATAACAGCCATTTCTTTATGTTGGGAAAATGGTATTGATATTTTTGTTTTTGATATGAACACCAAAGGTAATATCAAAAAAATCATTTTAAAAGAAAAAATAGGGACCATCATCACTTCTAAGGAGGAAAAATAAAATGTACGAAATGGCACAAGAAATTTTAACAGATTTAAAACAAAAAATGAATAATTCTAAAGACTCAATGTTGACACAATTTTGCAACATTAGAACCGGGGTAGCTAACCCGAAAATATTAGATAAAATCACTATTAATTATTACAGCGCAGAAACGGTTTTAAAGCATATTAGTATGATTTCTATCGTAGAAGGCAATCAAATTCATATTAAACCTTTTGACGCTACTTTAGTACCTAATATCAAAAAAGCTTTATTAGCTTCTGATTTAGGAATTACTCCTCAAACAGATGGTGTTTCGATTAAATTAGTTTTCCCTCAACCTACAGAAGAAAAAAGAAAACTTTTAACTAAAGAAGTAGAAAAAATTTCTGAACAAACTAAAGTTATAGTAAGAAATTTACGTCGTTCCGGCAATGATAAAGTTAAAAAATTAAAATTAGCGGAAGATGAAGAAAACGCTTTATTAAAACAAATTCAAGACTTAAATAATCATTTTATTAAACTTTTAGAAACAGAAACTGTTAAAAAAAATAAAGAATTATTAAAAATTTAAAAAGAGGCGATAAAAATATGTCATCTAAAAAAATTTATATCGGATTAGGGATGTTTTTAGCCGCTTTATCTTTTTTTGGGTTTTTTCTTTGCATCGATCATAACAAGGGAATAAATTCTTTTGCTTATATTAGTTTAGGAACAGTGCTTCTTTTTGTGTTCCATTCTTCTATAGAAATGTTAAAAGTTAATCATCAAAATAAAAAATATTCCCAAAGGCACATGATCATCATTAGTTTATTAAGTGTTTTTCTTTTTTTGTCTTTATTAGCGGTTATTGTTGGTTCTTTTAAGGACAAACGTATTATTGACTCTCAAGAACAAACGCATTTAATCAGTTGTTTATCAAACTTTTCTGAATATACTTTATTTAGTTTATTCGGTTTAGCTTTCGCTTTATTTCTATATTTTCTTTTTAACTCTTCTTTTCATACTCAACATTTAACTCATGTATTGTTAATTTTTGCTTATATTAGTGTTTTTAGTGCTTCTTTTTTAAGTTTAATATTAATAAGCTACAAATGGTTTTTGTACTTGTTTTTCATCACTATTGCTAGCGATAGCTTCGCTTATTTTATTGGTAATTTATATGGCAAAAGGTTTTTATTTCCTAGCGTGAGTCCCAAAAAAACTTGGGAAGGTTTTTTAGGCGCCATAGTGGCGACTACTTTGTTAACTTTTTTATTTTATAACAGTTCTTTAAACAGTTATCAAGCAGTTATTTTTTTAGTGGTTTTCACTATTATTAATTCTATTATTGCTCAAATAGGCGATTTAATCGCTTCTAAATTTAAAAGAGACTATAAAATTAAAGATTTCAGCAATCTTTTTCCCGGTCACGGCGGTCTATTAGATCGTTTTGATTCTATTTTATTTTTATCTTTTTTTATTGTTTTAATTTTATTAAGCTTTTGGTCAAATTATATTATCCAAAATATGCATGACATTTTTAAAATAAAGAAGTAAAATAAATATTTATCGCAAAAGACTTCTTTTTTGTAAAAGGGAAATAAAATGTTAATTTAGTTGGTATTTTGTTATAATAAAAGTAATTGAGAAACATTTTTTGCGATAGAAATATGATTTTTTTATTATTGATCAGAAATGTTTTATATAATGTTTTTTTAAGAAAGAAAGGTATCCTACATAATGAGCAAATGTTATTACACAGGGAAAACAACTGTTTTCGGAAATAAACGTAGTCACGCAATGAACGCTTCTAGAAGAACGTGGAAAGCTAATTTGCAAAAAATTCGTATTATTGATGAAAAAGGCAAAGTTAAAAAAATTTATGTTTCTGCCCGCGCATTAAAAAAATTAAAAGTTGAAAGAGCTTAATTTATTTGAGTTCTTTACAAATTATTAATTATTAAAAAAAACTATTATTATTCGCTAATAGTCTTTTTTTATTTATCGTTTTATCTTTTTCTTAGGCCTTATGAATGTAAGGACCTTTTTTTGTGCCTTTTTATTCGCGAAAAAAACAAGAATCATGAAGCGAATATAAAAACAATAGAAAAAAATAGTAAACGATAGAAAATTTTATAAAGAAGATCAAAATGGAAGATTTTTTTGAAAAACAAATTAAAAGAATAAAATTTCATTTTTTTCCGCATACCTTGTTTTTTTATGTATAATAATTTTTCACAATTTAAACAGTTAAATTATGAAAAATGATTTCCCAAATTAAGAAAGGTTAAAAAGAAATGAATTATAAAGAAGTTATTCGGAAAAATAAAGAAATAATAAACTTTAGTAGGAATAGTTCTGTGTTGGTTGTTGTGCTGATAGTTGGTATTATTTGTACGACTAAATATTTTAGCAAAGATAATAAGGATGAAAACACTTCCACAAGTACGGCTCCAACTACAACACAAACGCCAGACGCGCCTACACCTCTCAAGAAGGTAATAACGTAGAAGCAACAAATGACAAGGATAAAGGAACAGACACAAGCCAACAAGAATCAGGATACCAAAGTATAATTTTAATTGGACACTAAAAGATAAAAAAGAACCCATAAAAGGGTTCTTTTTTATTATAGCAAAATTCAATAATTTATCTTTTGACAACTTTTTTAGAATTGATACAAGGTATTTTTTTTGTATTATCCTAAAGAACTTCATTTTATACCAAAGAAACTCTTTTATAAGGTATTTCTTGATAAATTTATAGTATAATTTTAATATAATTTTTGCCATTTAATAAAGTTCATATCTATTATTGAATTTAATATGAAAGAGGCAAAAATAAGCAAAGATAAAAAATAAAAGCGAAATTTTAATGCAAAAAGTAGTTAAATTAGCTATTATCTCAATATAGTAATAACAACTTTAGTTTTTAGCTTTAGTGTTTTTTTGTATAATGAAACTTTAAATTTAGTGGAAGCATTAACAGATAAAACACCCAATTCTCAAGAAAATAAAAATTTTTAAATTTATTGTACCAACCAGTCACTTATAATAAAGATTTATTTAGTTTGAAAAACACTCAATTATATTTATTATTTTATAGAATAAATATTTTTGCTTATATTATCTATTTAATAATTTATAAGGTTAAATTTGTTAAAGATTACAAAAACTCACAAAGATAATTTTAAAAAGCAAGTTTATTGTTAAAAAAACCTTCTAATGAGGATTTATATAAATTTTATACCAAAAAAAACCAATTGATGAATTAATGGGTTAAAAATTTTTAACCTTATTTTAATATACAACCAATAATTTATTTGATCTTTTTTTA
>NZ_AKIK01000017.1:0-1581 GCF_000309465.1 Poinsettia branch-inducing phytoplasma str. JR1 | reverse complement strand
ATTTAATTTTGTATTATAAAAATATTTTTTTATAATAAGATAAAATCAGCGTTTTAAAAGGTGATGTTTATCAATTTTCTTCAAAGAAGGGTTATTCAACATGAATCAAAAGAAAATTATTAAAAAGAATTTATCAGACCAAAATACATCCAAAGGTAGAATTTATGAATTATTATATTTTTTATTCTGTTTGGGCTTGTTATCGATCGCTTTAGGAGTTTTTATCGCACAAGTGGATGAAAAAGTTATTAAAGGAACAGACTTGTTGCATGATTGGAAAAAATTATTCAATATGTTCACTTATCAAAGTAATTTTTTAGTTTTAGTAGTGATGCTTTTATCCTTTACTCCTTGGCGAAAAAAGAAGAGCTTTGTTGTTTTAACTTTTATAACTTTAGTGAGCATTTTATTTACTGCGATTATTAATCATTCGATTCTAGATAGAGATGAAATTAAAAACTTTAGTTTTAAAACTGTTGATTTTCAACACACTATTATCCCTCTTTTATACACTGTCTTTTATTTTTCAAAAAAAAATATCGGTATATCTTGTAAAAAAGCTTATTTAGGGATTATCCATCCTTTGACTTATTTAATTATTTATTTAATTATCGGCAAAATAAAAGGGGAAGATTATAAATATCCTTATAATTTCATTAATCCTCACAAACCTGGCATTATAGGCGGTTTATTGGGAAAGGCAAAACAAGGGTATTCTTATCTTTTTTTAACCGCTTTCTTTTTAACCATTTTAACTTATTTGTTTTCGTTATTTTTAAATTTCGCTAAAAGTAAAATTAATGCTCGAAAATATTAATTTCGACAGATAAATGGTTTTGCCGCATGTTGTCCTTTTTTCTGAATTATAGTAAATATCCAAAAATAAACTAAAAAAAGGAGATAAATAATGTTTGATTTTAGAAAAGAAGTTTTAAAAAGAGAAGATATTATTGTTAAAACTCTGCAAGATTTGTTAAGAATAGAGAGCGAATTAGAAGCATTTAAACCAGAAAATAAAGGCGCTCCTTTTGGGCAAAAATTAAAAGAAGCTCTTGATTTTATGTTGAATTTAGGACAAAAAGATGGTTTTAAAACTTTGAATGTTGATGGTTATGCCGGTCATATAGAATACGGTAATCAAACAGATTGGGTTGGTATGATAGGACATCTAGATGTTGTTCCCGCCGGCAACCATTGGTCTTATCCTCCTTATGAAGCTAAAATAGTGGATGGTAAAATTTATGCTAGAGGTTCTCAAGATAATAAAGGTCCCGTTATTGCTTCTTATTTTGCTTTAAGAATTTTAAAAGAATTAAACATTCCTTTAAAGAAAAGAGTGAAATTTGTTTTAGGATTAGATGAAGAATGCGAATGGCGCTGTGTGGATCATTACTTTGAAAAACATCCGGAAATCCCTGTTGCTGGTTTTGTTCCTGATAGTTATTTTCCTTTAGTTTATGCGGAAAAAGGCCTTGTGGTTTTATCTTTAGAAACTGAAAGCACAGATCCCCGCATTATCAGTATGCAAGGCAGTTCTAAAGTAAATATTGTACCGGATTTAGCTCAAGTATAGAGTAGGTG
>NZ_AKIK01000018.1:0-7053 GCF_000309465.1 Poinsettia branch-inducing phytoplasma str. JR1 | reverse complement strand
TTTTACTAATCATATTACCTCTCATTCAACGAACAAAGATAAAAATTTAGAAGATATTTCCCTAAGTATTAAAAATCTTCATGTTAATCATAAAAAAGATAACCCACAAATAAATGAAATAATAAACCCAGAAAAGGATTCAAATTATTAAAAATATTTTACCAAATTTAAAAATAAAGGAAAAAGAAAAATGATGAAAAAACAAAATACTAAACAAAAAGATACTAACAAAATAGCTAAAAAAGAATTAATTACTAACATAGCGAAAGAAGGCAGAACGACTTTTACAGAAGCCAACGCGTTTTATAGTTTATTTGAAGAAGTTTTATTTCAAACGATCGCCAATAACAAGGAAGTAGTTTTAGGCGCTCGTTTAGGAAAATTTGTAGTTTCTAAAATCAAAGCCTGTAAAAGACCTGAAATGAAAGCTATAAAACTTAAAAACGGCCAAATGAAATTTAAGCCAACAGGAAAAATGATTAAATATCCTGCTTCTTTAAAAGTGAGTTTTAAAATCGCAAAACCTTTAAAAGAAGTTGTAAAACAATAAGGAAATAAAAAAATTATCTGTTCTCTCCTACTAGAAGATATTTAAAGTTTTGAAGAAGCTCCTTTCTTTAAATATCTTCTAGTAGGAGAGAAAGATAGTGTTTTTCTTAAAAAGAAAACAGGAAAAGAAAATGTATAAATGACTATTTTTTAAAATATCTGAAACAAGAATTTACTTATGAAGAATATTGTGATATTCTTTAAATTAATTTAAAATGTATAGGTTATTAAATCAAAAGAAAGAAGCAAAAAAATGAAAAAACAAAAATTAAAATTATTCAACAAATTATATCTCCAATTATTAGTAGGTATCTTATTAGCGTTAGGCGCTCTAACGGGATACTATTATACGAAGAAAGAACTAGTTAAATCTAATAAGGAGGCAGCCCAAGAGAAAGTAGTTTCTCAGTCAGACTTAGACCAATTAACAAATCAAATTAAGTTTTACGAACAAAAATTAAAAGAAAATTCTGTTGCTGCGAGCAAAGAAAATTTACAACAAATTATCGATTTTTATCAAAAACAAAAAGAAAATTTGGAAAAGAGAAATTTATGGGTGGATTATAGTCGTCTTTTAGAAGAAGAAATTAAAACGTTAGACCAAAAATTAAAAAACGAAACACATAAATTAACAGCTAAACACGCTTTAACAGCTAAGAAATTACAAAAAGAAAAAGAATTAATTTCTTTACAAGAACAAGAAAAATTACTAATAGAATAAGAAGAAATAAAAAATACCCTTTTGCCAGATATAGCTAATAAATTAAAAAATCCAGATTTAAAAGAAGAAGATAAAAAGAAAATCATAGAGGAAAAAACACGTTTAACAACTAAATTAGACGACACTCAAAAACAAATTAATAAAATAATTCAAAAAATAAAAATAGTTCAAGAAATAAATCATTTAGAAAAAGAACTTACAGAAACAGCAGAAGAAAGTTATTTAACTCATCTTTTAAGTGTACGTAAAGTACAATTACAAACGCAATTAGAAACTTTAAACTAATTTTTATGTCAACAAATATCACTCCCCTCTTTAAAAAAAGAGGTTGGAGTTGTTTGTTATTTGCTGGGGGCTTTTTAATCGCTGTTTTATTATTTCAATGGGGAAGTTCTTTGCCAAAAACCCATCTGCATTTGCCTTTAAAAGAATCAATCAAAGAAGAAACAGTTTTATTACAAGAAACACAACCTTCTTCTTTTAAACCTTTATCTTCTGAAATTGATAATTTTTATTATCATTCTCTTTTGCTTTTAAAAGAACAAACTTATCAAAATACAGAATGTTATAACGTTTATTTAGGTGAAAATACAGGCATAAAAGAAGCTTTAGGGTGGTTAAAATATCATTTTCCTGCCAAAACTTTTGAAAAAGATTTTAGTTATGCGTTGTATAATGCGAGCGATTCTACATCAGAACCAGTTCATTTTAAATATCGCATTAAAGAGCCGCCACCAGAACATTTTCTGTTAGCTTATTTTGCAGGCGGGACAAGAGAAGGTAAAAACGATACTTATACGTTAGAAGATTTAAAGCAAAGGAGAAACGGAGCAACTAATTTATATTTGTTTTGGAATAAAAATGCCCCTTCTACTCCGTTGCCAGATACTTTTCTTTTTCAACCCCAAAATTACCATTTAGAAATTATGTATGATAAAGGCACTAATTTTGGCGGTCCAAGTTATTTTTTTATTGATAAAATAGTGGTCAAAGAAATCGCAAAAGATAAAATTGTGGCTATTTATCCTATAAATCAAAAAATTGAAGAACCATTTACCATTTTTAATTATGATTTTGAATTAAAATTTCCTTTTTATAATTACACGCAAGAAGGTATGTTGTGGAATACTAATCATATTAAATCTTTAAAAAAAATTGATTTATATGAAAAGAAAACAGGTCAACATCGGACTTTATATTATGATGTGAATTAAAAAAGAACCGAAAGGAAGGTTTAATTATGAAAAAAACCCTAAAAATTGGTGAGAAAAAATAAAAGAGGAGTTAAAATTGTTTTTAACTTATCAATTTGGAAAATTTCTTTTTCATACCATCGTCTTTATAATAATTATTATCCCTTCTATGTTAATTAGCATAGCGATAATGTCTAATTTATTAAATTCATGAAAAGGTATTGCTAAAAACTTTATATTACAATTTTACTTACAAAAAAAGAAAGGAAAAGTTTTTATGAAACTTTTTAATAAAATTTATCTTCTTTTCCTTGGTTTTTTATCGGTTTGTATCGTTATCCTTGGTATTTATGGTTTTTTAAAACAACAAAATACTATTCTCCAAGAGAAACAAAAACAAGAAACGGAACAAAAAACGACTCAAGAAGAGGGAGATGCCTTGGCTGAACAATTAGAAAAATTGCGTCAAGAGAATCAGAAAAAGATTGATGAAGCTGACAAGTTAAAACGTCAAGATGATGTTTTGAAACAAAAAATAGATTTCAATATTAAACGTCATAACGAAATTAATAATCTTTTAGTCGCCATCAATCAACAAAAGAATAACAAAGAAGAAGCCTTAAAAAAGCTTCCTGCTACTGAGGTCGCCCAAAAAGAAACGCTACAAAATGAGCTAACTAGTTTAAATGCAGAAGCAGAAAAATTAAAGCAAGAAAAAGAAGGCTTAATTAAAGAAAGCGAAGACTTAGTTAACCAACGCAAAAACTTATTACAAATCCAAACAGTTAAGAAACAACAAATTGCACAACAAAATATCCTCATTGATAAAAAGAGTAAATTAGCCGTCTTTCAAGAAGAAATAACTGATTTAAGAGAGGCTATGGCTTATAATGATGCGGAAAAAGAAAAAATTACTCAGTTGTTGCAACAAGCAAACCTTCCGCAAGAAGAAGAATCCCAATTAAGAAATTATCGTTTATTTTTGGATAGTCAATTACTTTCTTTTGATAAAAGACTACAAAAACTCCTGCGTGATATTGAAAATATCCAAAAAAATCAACTAGAAACTATTCAGAAAAAACCGAAAACTTTAGATAGTGTTTATGGGATGGAGGAAGAAAAAGAAAAATTCGCCAACATTCTTCATTATTTAAAAGGGGAGAAACATGTTCTTGGTTATCAAAATGTAAAACCCATGGGAATTTTATTATATGGACCTCCTGGAACAGGAAAAAGTCATTTAATCGAAGCTATTTGTGGAGAAACAGGAACCCATTATATCGAATTAGAACCTTCTCGTTTCGATAAAACTTATGTCGGTGAAGGGAATGAAGAATTAGAGAAAATTTGGGCCGAAGCTGAAGCCCATGATAAATCCATTATCTTTATTGATGAAATTAGTGGTTTAGCGAATCGAGAAGATAAAAATACTAACCAAACTGCTAGTAATATCATTAATAACTTATTAACTAAATTAGACGGGTTTAAAAAAAGTGAGAAAAAAATTATTTTAATGGGAGCTACTAACCATTTAGAGAAAATTGATAGCGCTTTAAGAAGTCGTTTTCAACAAGAAATCGAAATTAATTCTTTTAAAAAAGAAGAAATTCCAGGTTTTTTAAAATATTTAATTTTAGCTAATAATTACCGTATCAGTTATCATACTTTGAATCATCTAAACACTTTAATAGATAAAATCCCTCCTGTAGAAGAAATTAAAGAAAATGATTCCGAGAAAGAAAAAAACAGAAAAACACAAGAAAATGAGAAAAAAACTTTTTCGAATCGTGATTGGGTGAAATTATTAAGTGATGCTTTTATGACTTATGATCGTTTAGCGTTTGTGAATAAGAATCACGAAGTAATGCTACCTTCAGATTTAGATGAGACTTTAGATACTAAATTAGGGATTAAAAAGACCAAAGCGGAAATAGAAGCGCATCGTAAAGAATGTGAAGACCAATACGGAGAATGGAAAAAAGGTTTAAATATTAAAACCTTAGACCATACAATTGTCGATCAAACTTATACGTTTACTCGTTTCAACGGCTTAGATAACTGTCAATATCCTGATAAAGTACCTATCAATTTAGGAGCTTTTGTGAAACAAAAACCTTTTAATAAATGGTATTATCGTGATGAAAGTCTTCGTTACAACAGCACACAACCTAATTGTTTTGATGAGGTTGTTGCAGGATCTCAAGTCTCAGATAGTGTAAAAAACAATTCATTATTTACTAAAAAAAATACATTTCATGATGGTTTATATGTAAACACAGTAAATGAACATAATATTAAAATCCATTATAAAGGACCTAAGTATATTTTAGATATGGACAAGGATTTTTATGTAAATAAAATTAAAATACCCGAAGACAATCTTTTGACTAATTCCAGGGAATCAACCTATTACCTTCACTTTAACCCCGTAAAACAATATATTACTTTATATACAGAACCAATGAATACTAAGTAATAACCATTTAACTAATCATTTAAAAAAAGGAGCTTCGAAAATTAAAGAAAAGAGAAAAGAAAAAATGGCTTTTTATAGACCAAATAAAAAAAAGAACAGTTCCTCAAAGAACAAATCTGCACAAATAAAGAAGCAAAAAGCTTCAAATAACCAAAAAAATTTCAATAACCCAAAACCTGAAAACAAAATAACTATCGAACAAACAACTAAATCCGAAAATGTTTTCATAAGAACCTTTAAAATCATAGGGAAAATAATATTTTATTTATTACCTTACATTATCATTTTAAGCCTCTTATATTTTGTTTTAACTAAGGCTGCGCCAGAAGCAGCGGGCGCGATCAATAAAGGAGGGAGTTATTTATGGGAAATAATTAAAAATGGGGCGAATAATACTAAAAATGTTACTAAATATATTATTTATCAAGGTTATGACAAAACCAAAAACTTTCTTACAAATATGTTGAATTTTCCTAATACTTTAGCGAAGATAGGCGCTAGTATATTGGGTATAGTACTCATAATCGGCATTTGTATGGTTGTGTCTTTTATTCCTGTTGTTGGACCTTGGTTGTCTGCGGGAATAGCTGTTCTTAGTTTAATGGGTTTATGTTTAAACATATTTCCTAATTCCAATAATGATGATGATACTAAAAAAACTAACCCAGATGTGGTCGTGGTAGATAATAAAAACCCCAATAAACAAGCACCAGAACAAAAAACCAATCAACAAACACCAGAACAACAAACCAATAAACAAACCCCAGAACACCAAGAGGCGCGAAAAGAAAAAGTAAAGAATCAACGATAGAGAAAGGGGTGATGACAGAAAAAGGATTACCAATTCACAAATTTAAAGAACAAATACAATTAACTCCTGCGCAACAAAAAGAAGTGGATTTAATCATTCAACAAGAAAAACTCAAAAATAAACAATTAGAAGAAGAAAAAAAATATTTAGAATTAAGTTATCAGTCCCAACAATTAGAATTAACTAAATTACAAGGTGAAAAAGATAATTTAAATAACTTGTTAAAACAAAAAGAAGCTTCTTTGACACAAACTTTCACTAATGAAGAAGAAAAAAACGTTTTAAAAGAACAAATTGAAAGTTTAAAAATAAAATTAACAGCTGAACAAACAGTAGCGGAGAGCAAAGAACAAGAAATTGCCCAACAAAAAACTACTCTTGAGAATTTACAACAAGAAATAACTGTTAAAAACGAACAATTAAAGGAAAATCAAAACCTTTATCAACAAATTCAACAAGAAAAAGATCAGAAAGAACAAGAATTAAAAAATAATTTGCATTTAACAGAACAAGAAAAAAATAATTTAAGAGAAGCAATTAAAACTTTAACGACGAATGTCGATGCTAAAGAAGCTGAAATTAAACAACAAAAAACGGTTTTAGAAGCAGAAAATCAAAAGCAAACTAACTTAGCAAATACTTTAGAAACTATTAAACAAGAAAAAGCCCAACTGGAAGAACAATTAAAAGCAGAAAAAGAGGATTTAGAAAAGAAAAATACCATTTTAATGCTTAATAAAGAACAGTTAGAAAAAGAAATTCAAGCAATTAAAAAGAATTTAGATGACAACAAGATTCTTATTGACAATAAAACCCAAAGAATCCATCAAGACGAAGCGCAAATGAAAACTTTGGAAACCAAATTAAATCAAAAAGAAGAAGATTTGAAAAAATTACAACAAGATATTCGTGATAAAGAAAACGCTTTAAGAGAAAAAGAAAACGCCTTAAATTCCGAAAAAAAGTTATCTACTAGAGAGAAAGAATTGTTAAACCAAGAAATGGAACAATTAAAAACTCAAATCGCTACTGATAAAATTAATTTTGAAGTCCAAATGCAGTTAAAAGACCAACATATTCAAGCTTTAAAAGCTAATGAAGCCTTCTTAAAAGAACAATTAAACAATAAAAAAGAAGAAACCCGTAATTTAAGAACTCAACATGAAAAAACTTTAGTTGAAATTAAAAATCAAATTGAAAAATATCAACAACAAATTAAAGAATTAGAAACAGAAACTAATAATTTAAAAACTCAAATGGCACAAAATAAAAATCAAAGTGAAGTGTTGAAAAAGATTTTATT
>NZ_AKIK01000019.1:0-1887 GCF_000309465.1 Poinsettia branch-inducing phytoplasma str. JR1 | reverse complement strand
CTAAAATAAACATATAAGGACGCATTATGTCGTCATTTTCTATTTTTTCAACTTCTAAAAAAGGATATTTATCTGTTAAAAAACTTTCTATTTGGTCTAAATGTTCTTGAGAAACTTTTTTATAATCATAAAAAATAGTTAAAAATTTATTGTCTGAATTAACCATTTTTTCTAATAAATATTGTGTTAATGTGTTTAAATCCAAATGATTATAAAGAATTTTTTCTTCTAAAATGGCTAAATAATGATCTTGATTATTTTTTAAAGATTCTAATATTTCCGCAAAATGTTCTTCATTAATATTTAATGAATCTGTAGTAAATTGATTAGATTTTTTTAAATGAACTACTTCGACAATTTTATTTTCTTTAATGTTTTGTTGCATATTAACTAAATTATCTTTTAAAGAAGCTGTTTCATCAAAAGATAAAAGCGCGCTGTAACTTTCAGCTATGTTTTGTGTTTCTACTAAATTCACCTTTAAATCAGGATAAGCTTTTAAAGCTTTTTGTGCCGCTAATTTATTCTCTTTACCGTTAGTCAAAACGATAACATGAGAAGGTTTTAATTGTTTAAAAATTTTGCTAAATTCTTTAGAAGAAGCTGTTTTATTAGATTTATCGGATTTATCAATGATATAATTAACATTCATATCTGAAAAAATTTTTTTTATTTCTTCGTTAGAAACAACCGATATTAAAGAATAACTTAATTGAGAAGCATTATCAACGTTTTTTTGTTTCACAACGTTTTCATTTTGTTCTTTCATATTATCAACTTTACATCTTTTTAAAGTTCCGTACTGTAATAAATTAGTTAAAACATCGCCAGGCATATTAGTATGAATATGTATTTTAACTAAATTATTATTTTTTAATAAAATCAAAGAATCGCCAATTTCTAATAATTCTTTTCTTTTATTTTCTAAAATAAAACCACTTTCAGGCCTTAATTGAACGATATATTCTGTACAATACATGTATTTTAGATTTTCTTCTACGACATGTTCGATATTATCAAAAGAATGAGCACCTTCGTTAAATGAATCATCTGTTTCCAACATTAATTCATCGTTTTCTAATATTTTTAACATACCTTCTAAAATACAAACAAAACCAAATCCACCACTATCAACAACATTAAATTTTTTTAAAACAGGCAGCAAATCGGTTGTTTTGTTTAAAGAAATTTTAGCATATTTAATCATATATTTTAAAACATCTTTTAAAACTTTAAAACTCTTTTTCTTATGAGTTGCTTCGATAGATTCACGTAAAACAGTTAAAATAGTACCTTCAACTGGTTCCATAACCGCTTCATAAGCTTTTTTATAACCATTCACAAAAGAGTCGATAAATTGAGAAATATCAATCGTATCTTTTTGAAAAACATTAATTTGTTCGGAAATACCTGAAAAAAACTGAGATAAAATAACTCCCGAATTTCCTTTAGAACTAATCAATAAAGCGTTAGATAAAACTTTAGACATTTTCACGATAGAGGGATCATCAATAAGTTTTAGTTTTTCTATTCCTTCTACCATAGTCATTTGCATATTAGTCCCTGTATCTCCATCTGGAACAGGAAAAACATTTAAATTGTTTATTTTTTGATAATTATTTTTTAAATTAATAGCGCCATTAATTACCATTTTTTTAAATAAAATACCATCTATAATTTTGTGATCTATCATTATTTTAATCCTTTTTTACAATTAATATGTTTATTAGTGATAATAATTAGTTTTGGTTTTAAATTTATAAAATGTTTTTTATGATTCGTTGATCTATAATATTTATAGAAAACTTTTGGAAATGATTATAATTAATCGCTTTATAATCCATACCTGTGTAATTCTTATAAATTATAAAATATTTTTTAAAATAT
>NZ_AKIK01000020.1:0-3081 GCF_000309465.1 Poinsettia branch-inducing phytoplasma str. JR1 | reverse complement strand
AAAAGCACCTTTTTGGATAGGTAGCTTATTTTATTAAAAATAATTTAATGTTTTTTGTTTTTTAAGATTTTTTTACGATTTTTTCTCTCTACGCTTGGCTTAACATAATATTCTTTTTTACGAGCTTGCACAAGATTACCAGATTTAGAGACATCTCTTTTAAATCTGCGTAAAGCGTCATCAATATTTTCTTTTTCGAGAACTATAGTTTTAGGCATTTAACAATCCCCCTTTTTTTTACTATAAAAAATATTTATATGTATAATTTTTATAAAATATTTTGCAACTAAAAATATTTTAACATATAAAATAACGAATGTCAATATTTTATAACAAAAAAATATCTTTTTTTCTCTTTTTTATTTACGTATCGTAATGAAAGCTGAAAAAAAGAGGATAAAAACTAAGATAAAAATGATTTTATCTAAAGGGGAACTTTTTCCTTGAGAACTGTTATCGCCATATTGTTCTGTAAAAGCGTCTACAACGCTTTTTTCAGAAGAAAATAAGATGCCTAAAATAATTAAAACAGCGACTGGATATACTACATAATTACTTGTTAATATTTGCATTTGACTAAAGGACATTATTATAAACCTCTTCTTTTAAAGAAACTAAAACTTTTAAAAACACATCATCAGCGTTTTGAATAGCGATAATTTCTAATTTTTCTCTTACTTCAATAGGAATTTCATCCACATCTTTTAAATTATCTTTAGGAATGAAAATTGTGTTAAGTCCGCTTCTATTAGCAGCGATAGCTTTTTCTTTCAAACCGCCAATCGGTAAAACAGAACCTCTTAGAGTTATTTCTCCCGTCATTCCTACATCTTTACGAACACATGTTTTTTTGATAGCTGAATAAATGGAAGTTGCGATAGTAACGCCTGCGGAAGGACCATCTTTAGGAATAGCGCCTTCTAAAAAGTTAATGTGGAAATCATTTTCATCAAAAATTTTATAATCAATGCCTAATTTTTCCGCATTAGCTTTTAAAAAGCTAAAAGCTGTAAAAGCACTTTCTTCAATAACTTTGCCTAAATGACCGGTAAGAACTAATTTACCCTTACCTTTGTAATAAGTCGCTTCTACTGGTAAAATATCTCCACCAAAAGAAGTATAAGCCAAACCATTAACCACGCCAATTTGAGGTTTTTCTTCCATTAATAAATGTTGGAAAATAACTTTACCTAAATATGTTTCGATGTTATTTTTATCGATTTTTACTTTTTCAACTTTATTGATTAAAATTTCTTTAACAGTTTTACGTATTAAATGAGCTATTTTCTTAGTTAAATTTCTCACACCAGCCTCTTTAGTATAATGTCTGATGATATAAAGTAAGGTTAAATCGTCAATTTCGAATTGAGTTTCATCAATGCCGTGTTCTTTTAACTGTTTAGGCAATAAATGTTCTTTAGCGATAATTAATTTATCTTGTTCTGTATAAGAGCTTAGTTCAATAACTTCTAAACGGTCTCTTAAAGGAGGAGCGATAGTGCTTAAATCGTTAGCAGTTGTGATAAATAAAACTTGCGATAAATCAAAAGGTTCAGATAAATAAAGATCGACGAAATTTTGGTTTTGTTTCGGATCAAGAACTTCTAATAAAGCTGAAGAAGGATCATGATGCGAATTAGTCACTAGTTTATCAATTTCATCTAATAAAAAGACTGGATTTCTCACGCCTGCATCTTTTAAACTGCTTAAAATACGCCCTGGCATAGCACCTACATAAGTTCTTCTATGTCCTCTTATTTCACTCTCTTCTTGCATACCACCTAAAGATTGTTTAACGAATTTACGCCCTAAAGCTTCAGCGATAGAAATAGCTAAAGTAGTTTTACCAACGCCAGGAGGACCTGATAAACAAAGAATAGTTTGAGCGTTTTTCTTAGTCATGATTTTGACTGCTGCGTATTCTACAATACGTTCTTTAGCCTTAGCTAACCCGTAATGGTTTTTTTCTAAAGTAGCTTGTATTTTTTCCAAGTCATTAACATCTTTACTTGTTTTTTGCCAAGGCAAAGCTACTAAAAAATCTAAATAATTACGAATAACAAAGGAATCAGCTACTGCTGAGGAGATAGATTGATAACGAGAAAGTTCTTGTAAAGCTTTTTCTTTAATTGTTTTAGGCATATTAGCGGAATTAATTTTTTTTCTTAATTCTTCAATTTCTTCTTCTTTTTTAACTTTATCGCCTAATTCGTTTTGAATAACACGTATTTTTTCTCTTAAATAAAATTCTTTTTGATTTTCATCAATACTACGTTTAACTTCTTCGTTAATTTTATTTTCTAACTCAACTACGTCTATTTTAACTCTAATGTCTTGCAAAATATAAACTAATCTTTTGTTTAAAGAAGGTTCTTTTAAATATTTATATTTTTCTTTTTCTTCTATTCTTAAAGCAAAAATAATTAAATCAGCTGCTTTTTCGGTTGTTACGCCGTTTTGTATTTGTTCTAAAAAACTATTTTCAGAAATTAATAAAAACTGACTTATATTTGAAGTAATTTGTTGAATGATTAATTTGATTAAAGTTTGTTCTTCTTGTAAATCGCCTAAAACTGTAGGAACATTCAGAAATTTAGCACTATATAAATTATCTTTTTTCGTTAATTTCTGTGTTTTAACACGATTTAAAATACGGAATTTAACTTTGTAAAGAAAATCATCAATTTTAATAGCAAGTAAAACTTTAGCTAAAACGCCGTGTTTTTCTATATCAGAAACTTTCGGTTTTTCATGTAAAAAATTTTTTTGCAATAAAATGACCACGTAAGGAGATTCAAGTAATTCTGATTGCTTAATAGCGTTGATAGAAAAAGAGCGTCCTATTTCAATTCTAAAGTCATTAGAAGGAATGGGCACAACGTTTCTCACAATAACAACAGGCAATTCGTTAGGAATAATATCATCATCCATTTTTGCTTTATTTTTTTTATCGATTTTTTCTATTTTATCAATGTTTTCTTTTTTATTCATTTGATTCACCACTCATCCTTTTTTATGCGTGAAGTTAAATTAATATTATTTTGTTCATTTTTATTAAGATTATAAATTATATTTTAATCT
>NZ_AKIK01000021.1:0-4817 GCF_000309465.1 Poinsettia branch-inducing phytoplasma str. JR1 | reverse complement strand
ATAATATTCTTATATGATTTGTATAAATTTTTTAAGTATTAAAATAATATATTAATCGAGGATATAAAGATGTTAACGAAAATTCAAGAAATAATTTCCGAACAATTATTCATTCCTAAGGAAAAAATTATGTTGGAAACTAGATTAAAAGAAGATTTAGGGATTGACTCTATTGATGCTGTTAACTTAGTATTTAAATTAGAACAAATTTTTAATATTAAAATTAGCGATGAGGCTTTACAACAGTTTAAAACTGTTCAAGAAGTTTGTGATTTTGTTGAACTGAATTCATCTAAATAATACAATTAGTCAAAATTAAATATTAAGGGGTTTTTTATGTTGTGTTATGATTTCGAAAAAATTGAATCTAAATGGCAACTAAACTGGACAAAAAACAAAACTTTTAAAACTAGTGAAGATTTAACAAAGCCGAAATTTTATTGTTTAGATATGTTCCCTTATCCTTCTTCGCAAGGGTTGCATGTGGGTCATATTGAAGGTTATACTGCTAGTGATATCGTTAATAGGCTAAAAAGGATGCAGCAATATAATGTATTGCATCCTTTTGGTTGGGATTCTTTTGGTTTACCAGCTGAACAATATGCTTTAAATACTGGTAATCATCCTAAAGATTTCACTTACGAAAACATCAATAATTTTAAAAAACAAATAGAGAAATTAGGTAAAGGGGTCGATTGGGAGAGAGAATTATCTACTTCCGAACCTTATTTTTACCAATGGACTCAATGGATTTTTAAAAAACTTTATGAAAAAAATCTTGCTTCTTTACAAGAGATAGAAGTTAATTTTTGCGAAGAATTAGGGACTGTTTTAGCAAACGAAGAAGTTGTTCCTACTGAAGATGGTTTAGTCTCTGAAAGAGGGTCTCATCCGGTAGTCAAAAAGAAGATGAAACAATGGGTTTTAAAAATTACTGATTATGCTGAAAGACTTTTAGATGACTTAGACTTATTAGAATGGTCACCTCAATTAAAGGAAATGCAGAAAAACTGGATTGGCAAAAAAGAAGGTTTTATTTTCGTTTTTTCTTTATTAGATGTCAAGGATAAAAAGATATCAGTTTTTACCACTAAACCTAGTACTATTTTCGGAGTAACAGCCTTATTCTTAGCTCCAGAACATCCTTTAGTAGCTGAATTAACTACTCCAGATCGTTGGAATGAAATAGATGAATACGTTAAACGTACTAAACGTAAAACTAATTTAGAGCGAGATATTAATAAAGAAAAAACTGGAGTTTTTATAGGCAGTTATGCTATTAACTTTGCTAACCAAAAAAAGATCCCTATTTGGATCGCTGATTATGTTTTGCCTCATTACGGTACGGGAGCCATTATGGCTGTTCCTTATCATGATAGTAGAGATTTTGAATTCGCTCGTAAATATGATTTAGAAATGATCCCTATTGCTAAATTACCTGAAGAAACCCAAATTTCTCCTTCTGAAAAGAAAGAACTTCAAGAAGAAAAAGA
The DNA here is from genome assembly GCF_000309465.1 of Poinsettia branch-inducing phytoplasma str. JR1. NCBI lineage: Bacteria > Bacillati > Mycoplasmatota > Mollicutes > Acholeplasmatales > Acholeplasmataceae > Candidatus Phytoplasma > Poinsettia branch-inducing phytoplasma. The sequence continues at coordinate 3,324 of NZ_AKIK01000021.1, read as the reverse complement.
AATTAATGTGGAAGACGGTATTTTTATTAATAGTGATGTTTTAAACGGTCTTAATTATGAAGAAGCGAATAGTAAAATTATCGCTGTGGCTCAAAAAAATAATTGGGGACAAGTTAATTTTACATATCAGATGCATGATTGGGTCTTTTCTCGTCAAAGATATTGGGGCGAACCTTTCCCTGTTTATTATGATGAAAACGATAATATTTATTTAAATTCTGATGCGGAGTTACCGTTAGAATTGCCTTCAGTGGAAAAGATTGTTGTTTCTGGTGACGGAACATCGCCTTTATCTAATATTTCCTCTTGGATATATTTTGAAAAAGATGGTAAAAAATTTAGAAGAGATTCTAATACCATGCCTCAGTTAGCCGGCAGTTCTTGGTATTACATCGGTTATATTTTAAAAAATTATTTAGGTATGATTCCTTTAAACACCGATAAAGCAAAAGAATTATTAGATTATTTTTTGCCAGTTGATTTTTATATTGGCGGAACAGAACACGCAGTAGGACATTTGTTATATTCCCGTTTTTGGCATAAATTTTTATTTGATTTAGGTTTGGTTTCCAGCAAAGAACCTTTTTTAAAATTAGTTAATCAAGGCATGATTTTAGGTCATGATAATTTGAAAATGAGCAAATCCAAAGAAAACGCTGTTAACGCTTCTTTGATTTTAGAAAAATATGGTTCTGATGTTTTAAGAATTTATATGATGTTTATGGGACCTCTAGAAGATAGTAAAAGTTGGTCCGAACAAGGTTTAAAAGGGGTACAAAGGTTTTTAAACCGTGTTTATAACATGTTTGATTCATTTGAAGTTGTTTCGCAAGAATTTACCCCTTTAAAGAAAATAATGAATCAAACGATTAAAATAGTTACAGAAGATTATGAAAATTTAAAATTTAATAAAGTCGTTAGTCAGTTGATGATTTTTGTTAATGAAGCTTATAAACATCAAAAAATAGATCAAAAACAAATGAAAATCTTTTTACAATTGTTAAACCCTTTAGCGCCTCATTTAACAGAAGAATTAAACCAAACAGTTTTAGAATATTCAGCAGAATTAGTTTATTCTCAATGGCCTACTTATGATGAAACATTATTAACTACTGATACGGTAGATATTGTGGTTCAAATTAATGGTAAAGTTAAAACTAAAATAAAAGCTGATAAAGATCAAGAAAAAAAAGCTATTTTAGAATTAGCATTGAAAGATAACAAAATCGCTAACTTAGTGGAAAAAGGCAAAATCGTTAAAACTATTTATGTTCCAAATAAATTATTGAATTTGGTTTTTTGTTTTGATTCAAGGTGTTAAAATGTATAAAAATTATTTAGAAAGAATATGGCAAATATGAGATTACATAAAAAAGGATTAGTTATAGTAATTTCAGGTCCATCAGGAGTTGGAAAAGGTACTCTTACAAAGGCTTTGTTGAAAAAAGAAGGTCATAATTTTGTCTATTCTTCTTCCATGACAACAAGAGCCCCTAGGAAAGGGGAAATAGAAGGAAAAGATTACTTTTTCGTTGATCAAGCGTTTTTCCAACAAAAAATTAAAGAAAAATATTTTTTAGAACATAATAAGTTTATCGGTAATTATTATGGAACACCTTATGAAAAAGTTTTAGATCAAGTTGAAGAAGGTAAAGAAGTTATCTTAGAAATCGATGTACAAGGTTCTTTACAAATTAGAAAACATAAAATTAGCAAAGACGCTATTTTTATTTTCATTGTTCCTCCTACAAAACAAGCTTTATACAATCGTTTAAAGAAAAGAAATACAGAATCTGAAGAGATTATCCGTCAAAGAATGGATAAAGCAGATCAAGAGTTTTTATTGGCTTATAAATATGATTATATCGTAGTCAATGATGATATTGATAAAGCTGTTGATAAAATCATTTCGATTATCATTGCTGAACATTCTAAAGTTAAAAACAGTATTTCTTTTTATTTAACAGAAATTTTAAATAAAAAAGGTTGAAAAAGAATAATATGTTAAAAGATAAAAACGAAGGCATTAATTGTCCTTCTATTGATGAATTATTAAAAAGAATTGATTCTAAATATAAATTAGCTTTTTTATCTGGTAAAATAGCTCACGTGATAGAGAAAAACAATATTTTATCTTCTGTCAAACTTCCTAGTAAAAAAATCGTCAGCAAAGCTTTATCGGAAATTATTAACGATAATTTTAAAATAGTTTTTAAATAAAAAAATGGTTATGGCCAAAGATGAAAAAGGAACTAAACAAGTGACACCAGATATTCACATTCCTGTTCTTACAAAGGAAGTCATCCAATATTTAGATATTAATCCTCAAGGCATTTATGTTGATGCCACTTTAGGCGGAGGAGGACATAGTTCAGCGATTTTGCAAAAACTCTCTGAAGGTTCTTTATATGCTTTTGATCAAGATTTATTCGCTATTTCTAAGTGTCAAGAAATTTTTAAAGAAGAAAAAAGAATTACTTTAATTCATAATAATTTTTCTTTTTTAAAAGAAGAACTGGCGAAAAGAAATATCGATGCTATTGATGGTATTATTTTTGATTTAGGTTTGTCTTCTTTTCAAATTGATGACCCTCAAAGAGGTTTTAGTTATTTAAAAGATTCTTCTTTAGATATGAGAATGAATCGCAACCAAAGCCAATCGGCTAAAACTATTATTAATACTTACAGTTATGAACAGTTGAGAGATATTTTTTTTATTTATGGCGAGGAACCTAAATCAACTTTAATAGCAAAAGAAATCTTTAAAAGACGCCCTTTAAAAAATACTTTAGAATTGGTAGAAATTACTGATAAATTTTATTTTTCTTACGGTAAAAAAAAAAGAGGTCATAGTGCTAAAAGAGTTTTTCAAGCTTTAAGGATGGAAGTCAATCAAGAATTGCAAGTTTTAACAAAAGCTTTGCAACAAGGTCTTCAATTATTGAAAAAAAATGGTAAAATGGTAGTGATTAGTTTTAATTCTTTAGAAGATCGTTTGGTTAAAAACTTTTTTAAAAAAAACAGTCATACTCATTTTTTTCCTAACTTGCCTATTAAAGAAAAAGACATTCCTCCTTCTCCTTTGAAAATTATAACTAAAAAAATTATTTGTCCTAGTGAGGAAGAATTAAAATTAAATCTTCGCAGTCGTTCGGCAAAATTAAGAGCAGCTGTTAAAAATATTTAAAATTTTTTAAAAAACTAAATATTTTAATTGCTTTTAGGACAATAAAGTATTTGTTTTTTAAAAAAACATTATTTTTGTAATAAAAACATCTTTTTATTTCCAATAAATTTAAATTTAATATATAATAAAAATGCTTG
>NZ_AKIK01000022.1:0-2169 GCF_000309465.1 Poinsettia branch-inducing phytoplasma str. JR1 | reverse complement strand
ATAAATAATTTGAATATTTAAATTTCATTAAATTGTTTATTTTAATGGTTCCATTTTAGCGGTTCACTGAGATTTTATAAAAGGAAAAGGATTATAATTTTGAAAAAAAAACTAATTTATTATTTTTTGTTAATTTTACTTTTTATTTTTTTCTATTTGATTTTTCTATATTTTAGAGGCAATAGGAAGGAAAAAACTAAAGAAATATCTTTAGATGATGATGAAACACTTATAGAACAAAAAAATACAAAAATTGATGAATTATCAAGATTAGGCGAAGATTATAATACATCATTTTCATTGAAAAAAAATGATATAACAAACAAAATTTCTGAATTAAATATTGAAATTAATAAATTAAATATTGAAATTCGTGAATTAGATGATAAAATTAATAAATTAAATATTGAAATTCGTGAATTAGATAATGAAATGGATCAATCGAAAAAACTTATACATAAAGAGGCCGAATCACAAAAACAAAGAATAATTACAAATATTAAAGAGAAAGAGGTCGAATTACAACAAAAAAATAATATTTTAAAAAACACAATAGATAAAAAAAGAATAAAAACTAAATCACAAGAATTATTAAAATCTTGGATAGAAAAAGAAATATATAAAGAAAAAAATGACTATATTTTAAATTTTGACTTTGATAAATATAATAATTTCGAACAAAAAACAAAAGAATGTAAACAAATATATTTTGAAAATAATTTAGAAAAAGAACAACCTATTGAAAAAATAATTATCGAAGTTGAAAAATTAGAAAATAGATTAAATATTGATTTGTTCACAAAAATATTTTTGACAAAACAACGAGATTTGCTTAAATTGTATAAAAAAGTTGACAAATTATTACAAAAAAATAAAAAAAAATTAAATCCTTTTGATATGGAATATATACAATTTAAATTAGACAAAATCCAAACAGAAGAATATATTCTTCAAATAGAACAATTTGTTAAAACTATCGAATATTATTTTAAAACTTTTGATAAATTTATTGAATTATTTAAACAAATTTATCCGAAAAATACATCAAAAATTTCAGAAATAATTATGAATAATAAAATGAAAGAAAAATTTCAAAATTGTGTTATTGATTTGTCAAAATTCGATGATTTCGAAAAACATCAAATTGATATAAATAATTATATAAAAAACCAAAATGGTGTCTTATTTGACCAAATAATTCAAGAATCATGCAATGATAATTTCATGAAAGAAATAATGATTTCAAAAAAATAATTTAGAAATTTAAATAGAAAAATATAAATAAGATTAGGGTTATAAAAAATGCAAATATTAAAACAAAAATTTTTTATTTTAATACTTTTTCAAATTATCAGTTTTATATTGATTGGTATTCTTTTTTACCAATTTTATCAATCGATTTCTCGCAAAAAAGAACAGATTCAAAAACAAGATGATTTTTCTTCGGAATCTTTGGAACAAAAAATTGAGGAAATAAACAAATCTTTAAAAAAAGATATGGAGCTTCGTAGTGATAATGATGATTTAGAAAAAATAAAAAAAGATTTCATCAAAATAAAAAAAGATGTAAAAAATAACAAAGAAGAAAAAAAAATCAAAAAAAATCTCCAAAATGCTTTGATGCATTTTGAAAAACAAAGAGAGAAAATTGATACTAACAATAAAGAAGAGACAATTATTTATGATCAAATTATAACAATTATAAAATGGTATAAGAAATGTTTTGAAAAATTTATCGAATTGAAAAAACTTCATTCGAGTATTAGTAATGAAAAAAGAATTTATGATTACATTCCAGAACAAGAATTAACAGAAAAAGATTTTGATGATGGAAGACAATTTTTAAGCAACTATGCTAATATTTTAAATTTTATTATAGAAGATTTTAATAAATTTGATAAATGTGACGCAGAAGAAGAAAAAATATCTAGGTTCAAAAAAATAATATGGGATTATATGAAATACCTAATGAAGAAAAGTAATTCATTAAGAAACGAAAGGCTACCTAAAATATTTAGTAAAATCCCAATTCAATGAATAATAATTAAGTAACTAAGCAACAATAAATATATTTATTGTTGCTTATAAAAAAAAATAGTTTATTTAGAAAGAAGAAAAATATTAAAAAAATGACATTTTATAAAAAAAAGAAAATTATATTTAATTTAA
>NZ_AKIK01000023.1:0-2202 GCF_000309465.1 Poinsettia branch-inducing phytoplasma str. JR1 | reverse complement strand
ATAAATTATAAGGGTAAAAAAAGTATGATTATAAAACTTTTTAATAAAAATATCTCATTTGTCAAATTACTTTTTATGATTTTAACGAATGTTTTTTATTATTTAACGATAAGTTTATTATTATACTTAATTTTGTTGAACATTTTAAATTATTTTTATCCCAAAAAAGCTTCTAAATTTTTATTTTTAAATATGTATTATTGGATCAATAGTGAAAGCATGCGGTCTGAAATTAATAAAAACGATATTATCATTGTGCAAAATTTAACGGAAAAAGATTGTTTTAATTTAAAAGCTACAGATAAAGACAAAAAAGGCGATGATATAGTTTTTTTTGTTGAGAAAGAATTTCAAGAAGGACCGTTAAAAAAGATTCCTTTTGTCGTACACCGAGTAGTTAGCAACGACAAAGAAAATAAAAAATTGACTACTCGAGGCACCAATAACGAAGAAACCTTTGATTTTGAGGAAAATATTGATTATATCAACGCTTTATCAAAAGTCATAGTAGTTATACGTTTTGCTAGTATATGGAATTGTATGATGCACCCTGGTACTATTATTGCATTTCTGCTATTAGGTTTTTTGTTTATTGTTTTTTATTTAGAAGTTATTCAACCGAAAAAACAAAAGAAAAAAGCAAACCAAGAAATAACATCAGAAGGAATCATCTTCATAACATTATCCAGATATATAAGGTGAAAAAATTTTAAAAATAGTAGGTTCTTATCATTTTACAATTAATCAAAAAATTTGAAGCGTTTTTAACCATTGAACGTAATTATTCCCCTTTAACAATTAAAAATTATCTTCATGATGTGAAAGATTTTCAAACCTTTTTAACGTCTAAAAAGATATCTTTTGAGAGAGCAAGTCTTTCCCAGGAAAAACACGCTCGTTATTTTGTGAGTTATCTTTCTTCACAAAAACTAAAAAACATCAGTATTATGAGGAAAATATCGGTTTTAAGGACTTTTTATAATTTTTTAATAGAAAGACATGGTTTTATCAATAACATTTTCAAAGCGATACCTATTAAAAAAATTCCCAAAAAACTACCTAAAATAATTTCTGAAGAAGATATTCAAACTTTATTAGATTCTATTGATTTATCGAAAGAACTTAATTATAGAAATTATTTAATCCTAGATTTACTTTATAGTTGTGGGTTAAGAGTGAGTGAGTTAATTAAGCTCAAAATAGAGGATATTTATTTTTCTAACACCCAACTTTTAATTTATGGTAAAGGGAGAAAAGTCCGTTATTTGCCTGTTCATGAATCTTTATTATCTATGCTAAAACATTATATTGCCAATATTAGAAATAAAATGATGACCAATAAAACTTTAAAACATGCTTTTTTATTGGTTAATTATAAAGGAACTCCTTTAACCGAAAGAGGGGTAAGAATGATTTTAAACGAATTATCATTAAAAACAGAAAATAAAATCAAGCTTTATCCGCATATGTTAAGACACGCGTTTGCCACTATTTTACTCAATAATGGCGCTGATTTAAGAGTAGTGCAAGAATTATTAGGTCATAATAGTTTAAAAACTACTCAAACTTATACTTTTGTATCCAATAATGTGTTAAAAAATAAATTTATTTCTAATCACCCCCGAAATAATTATAAAAAAAAGAAAAAACCCCATAAAAAAGGAGAATTATCCAATGAATAATCAGAAAAAATGTGTTTTTGAAGTAGTGAGCGCTTTTCAAGATCAACAAATTAATTTACCTCAAAGACAAACCAATTATAGTGCCGGTTATGACTTAGAAGCTGCGGAAAGTATGGAAATTCCTTCCCAACAAGTCGTTTTAGTTCCTACTGGCGTTAAAGCTTCTTTTTCTAATCATAAAGTGTTATTAATTTATGTAAGATCTTCTTTGCCTTTAAAAAAAGGTTTAATGTTGGCTAATAACGTAGGCGTCATTGATAGCGATTATTATAATAATGAAAAAAACGAAGGACATATTTTTGTCCCTTTATATAATTTTTCCGATCAAACGGTGATAATAGAAAAACACGAAAGAATCGCTCAAGGTCTTTTTCAAGATTTTTACGTAACTGATGATGATCATGCTAAAACCAAAAAAACGAGAAAAAGTGGCTTCGGAAGTACTAATGAAAAAAGTTAAAGAAAACCAACATAATTAATGATAAAAAATAAGAATATATTAAAATAATATGTTAAAATA
>NZ_AKIK01000024.1:0-3464 GCF_000309465.1 Poinsettia branch-inducing phytoplasma str. JR1 | reverse complement strand
TAAAAATACTTTTATAAGAAAAATTAAAGAAAAAAAGGAAATTAATAAGGAAAATAATATATGTATATATTGTTGAACAGATTTGCAAAGAAAAAGTTCGCTTATTCTAAAATCGAGCAACAAGAAATAACTACTACTCCAGAATATTTAGCTAATGAAAAAACAGATGATAGACTATTTTTAAAAATTATTCTTTTGTTATGCGCTATAATGTTTGTTGGTATGTTGACGATTATATTGTTGTTCCATTTTGCCGCAATTAAATTCAACGTTAAAAAATTTATTTCTGAATTTGAATTACTGGGTTATCAAGGCGAAGAATTAATTATTTTAATTGGTTTTTTAGTATTCATGATCGGCTCTTCTTTTCCGCATATTTCTTTATACGCTGTTTTTGTTTTCACTTTTTATATGGGAGTTGTTTTCTCTGGCATCCAATTTGAATCTTTTTGCGACACTTTAAAACAAGTTAAAAAGATTAATAAGTACGAAATAAAGACTATTTTTAGTCGCATTCGCTTAGCAATTACTTTAACTGTTAATTTAGTCGTTATTTACTTAACAGCTACTTTCGTTATTTTTAAAGACATCAATAACACTAACAACCTTAAAGCAGTGGTTTTATACGCTTTATCTTTCTTAGTTTTTTTCAAACTAATTGAATTCATATCTGGTTTAAAACTTTCTTTTTCGCAAAATAACCAAAAAAATTTATCCATCAAGAAGACTTTTGCCTAGTAAAAGTTTATTCTTATAATTTAGTTTAGTACATTATTTCTTTACTCTTTTGAGTAAATTAATCATTTAGGATTGATTAATTAATATATCAGCAGCATTTAATTATTTTAAAGTGCAATAAAAATATTTCTTATTTGGTTATATAAAAAAAGACCTTCCAAGGTCTTTTTTTATATTTAATAAAGGTCTTTTTTAATAGTTTTTAGCCTGGTAAAAGCTAAAAGATACTTATAAAATTACCTTTTAATGTCTAATTCTTCTAAATAAGCGTTGATTTGTTTTTTCTAATTGTGCAAGATTTTTTTATTTTCTTCAATATTTTCTATAATATCTTCAATATTAATGTTTTCTTCTTTAATATTTAATTTTACAGAATTGTCACTAAACCAAAAGTTTTCTTTATGAAAAAAACATTACCGATACTGCCAGAACAAACTATAGTTATGGCGTCTTTGATAGAATTATGTGAATGATAATGCCCCAAAGGTTCTATGCCGCCGCTAGCCACATAATATGGATTTTTTTTCATTTGGCAATTCAGATAATTGTTTTTTTATAAGTCTTTTTCCTCCTTTATAAACCATTTATCAAAAATAATTAGCTTTTTTATATATTTAATCATTTTTCCATATTTGTTATGATAAAATTAAATTGATATTGAAAAAAATAATTTCATTTAATATTGTTCAAATTCAAAGAGGAAACAATGGTTAAAAAACAGACAGGAAAATTTATTTTACGTAAAATAATTATTATTTCTATTTTTATTTCAATGTCCATAATGTTGGATTATTTTCAAAAATGGTTTTTACCTTTTTTAACTTTACCTTTTGGAGGACAAATTTTTAAATTATCTTTTCTTGTTTTATTTTTATCAGGTTTCGTTTTAGGTTTTAAAAACGGTTTAACGGTCAATTGTTTTTACATTTTATTCCATTTATTAAAAAGTTATGCTTATATCATCAGCACTAAAGAAGTTTATCAATTGGGATGGTTTTATTTTTCCTTAACTTTACTTTTTGATTACCTTATTTATGATTTATCCGTTAGTTTATCAGGTCTTTTTTATAAAAACGATTTTAATCAGTTAAAAAATAAAAAAACTATTTTAATCAGTTTGTTTACAGTAGTCTTTTTAAGAATTTTAAGCACTTCTCTTTCTACTTATTTTGTTTATTTTCAAAGAATCAATCCTTCGCAAAAAGATTTGTTTTTCTGGCGTTTTTTATACAGTTTAAAAGAAAAGGGACAAGCTTGGGAATTTTGTTTATTTTTTAGCTCTTTTTTATTTATAATTTATTATGTTATCGGCAGTATATTAATTATTTTTTTAGCTCCTAAATTAGAATATGTTTTAGAAAAATATTCTTTAGAAAAAATTAACTTCTAAGTAAAAGAAGAGCATAGAGAAAGAAATGAGTCATATTCAATGGCTCATTTCTGTTTTAGAGCTCTTTTAAGAAAGTACTTGAAATATTTTAAGAGTTCTTCTTTTGAATAAGAGATAGACAAGAAAGAAAATTAATATATTTTTTTAGTAAAATTGAGTTAAAACGATTTATAATATATTTAGTTATGACATTTAAAAATTTTTATTTTTCACTTAAAATATTTTTAAAAAGTTATTCACAAGGTAGGAATTATAATTTATGGTCGAAAAAAAACCTTATTTAGTTATTTTATTTTATAATTATTCACATATTGAAAACCCTGAAACTTTTCAAAAAAGTCATTTAAAATTTTGCCAAAACTTAGGACTTTTAGGGAGAATTATTGTTTCTCATGAAGGTATTAATGGTACTTTATCAGGTTTAGAAAAAGACATTAACGCTTATATGAATTATTTAGCGCAAGATCCCCGTTTCTCAGAAACAGAATTTAAAATAGAGTCTTCTGATAAACATGTTTTCCCTCGTCTTTCGGTAAAACATAAAGAAGAAATTGTGGCTTTAAAATTAAAAGAAGATATTTCTTTAGAAGAAAAAGCGAATAATTATTTAAAACCTAAAGAATTTTATCAATTATTACAAGAAAAAGATGTAGTAGTGTTGGATGTTCGTAATGATTATGAATATAATATAGGACATTTTAAAAACGCTATTAACCCTAATGTTCGTAATTTCCGTGATTTACCTGAATGGTCTGAACAAAATATCTCTTTATTAAAAGATAAAAAAGTTTTGACTTATTGTACTGGTGGAGTGCGTTGTGAAAAAATGTCCGCTTTTTTAAGGAAAAAAGGGGTAGAAGAAGTTTACCAATTGAAAGGCGGTATTATTAAATACGGTCAAGACGAAGAGGTTCAAGGTAAATTATTTGACGGTCAAGTGTATGTTTTTGACGAAAGAATAGCGACTAAAGTAAATCAACATGAAAATGTTATCGTGGGTAAAGATTATTTTGATCAAAAACCATGTGAAAGATATATTAACTGTGCTAATCCAAGTTGTAACTTACAAATTTTATGCAGCGAAGAGAACGAACATAAATATTTAGGCAGTTGTTCGAAAGAATGTCGAAAACATCCTCAAAACCGTTATGTTATTAAACATAATGTTGATATCAATAAAAAAGAATATAAATCAATTTTATAATAATTAGGTTAAAAAATGATTAAGTCATCAAAATTGTTCTTTTTTGTTAAAATATTTTGACTTTTGACAATAAATAAGATAAAATAATATGAGAGTTTTTATTTTATTATAATTTTTTAAAAATTATAATAT
>NZ_AKIK01000025.1:0-897 GCF_000309465.1 Poinsettia branch-inducing phytoplasma str. JR1 | reverse complement strand
ATTCAATATTTAATTTTTCTATTTCAATATTTTTCAATTTTATTTTTAATTGGTAAAATATTTCTTTATTTATAATATCTTTTTGAGTTTTAATTTGTGGATATAATGTTTTTGTTAACCAAAAAATATACATATTTTTTGCTCCATTGCCCATTTCATTTAGATCTTCTAAAGAATAAAATTCATCTTCATTAGATCTAATTCCGCTATCAAAAAAAACAAATAATAGATTATTAGGAGGTTCTTTGATACGCCAACAAAGATCATTTTCATTATTAGTGGTGCTATTATAACAAGGATAATCTAAAGTTAAATAACTAAATATTTGATCAATATTTTTATTTATAACATGAGAAACAATATCTTCTTTTTGTTGAATCCAAATATTATGAATTTTCATATTTAGATTGCATATTTTTTTATTTTCTATTGCCATCACTGGATGATGATTAACCAAAAAAAACAATCCTAAGCTAATAAAGAATAAATTTATTCTACTAAATTGATTTTTTAATTTAAACATTAATTAATCTCCTTTTGATATTTATAATAAAAATAAAACATGCTTTAAATTATTTTAACGTCTTCTATGATTATTTGGTTGATTTTGGTTGATTTGTATTTTTAGATTGTATTGGTTTCGAGCAAAAATTTGTTGATTTATCATTTGAAGATTATTTCCTACAATATTTATTCTGTTTGAAATTAAAGAAATTCTGTTGAAACGTGTTTGAGATTCTAAATTAGTATCATTAAAAACGTTAGTTAATTCTATTATTAAAGTATTTATTTCTTCTTCAAGTTGATGTTTTCTTGCGTCTAAATCTATACCAGGGAAAGCATGCAAACATTTAGTATTAAAAATTAAAAAAAATCCTAATAAAGCAAATAAATAAA
>NZ_AKIK01000026.1:0-1953 GCF_000309465.1 Poinsettia branch-inducing phytoplasma str. JR1 | reverse complement strand
ATATATTTTAAAAATTTATTATCCTTTTTGATCATAGAAATCTGTTACCTCATTTCTAGGCTTTAAAATTAACAACAAAAGGCAAAAATTTTAAAGTTATTAAAAAACATCATGCGAATACACCAAAAACGATATTAACATGATAAAAAAAAGATATTTGTTATATTGATAATTTACCTATTTTCAACTAAAAACTAATAAATACAGATGAATTATTTTTTTATACCTTTATAATTTGGAGGAAATAAATATATCGTTAAATATATTTACCATTCGTTTAATTCTTAATTTTTATATGATGGAGGCCCTGAACGGATTTGAACCGATGATCAAGCTTTTGCAGAGCCACGCCTTACCACTTGGCTACAGGGCCATTTGTACTTTAACAAAATAAATAGCTATTATTTATAATAGTTATTTATTTTGTCATTAATTTTTCAACGTCATCTATTTCTTTAGGAATATTGTGAGTTAAATTAACATTACCGTTGGAACTAACTAAAACATCGTCTTCAATACGGATGCCTAAACTTAATTCTGGTAAATATAAACCTGGTTCGATAGTGATAATGCTATTTTCCTTAATAGGTTCAAAAGAATTACCTACATCATGCACTTCTAAACCTAAATAATGACCTAAACCGTGATAACAATATTTATCAATAGATTCGTCTTTTTTTAAAAAACCTAATCCACTTAACCCATCGCTTAAAATTTGTTTACCATAATGATTCATTTCAGCAAAAGTATGTCCTGGTTTGATCCATTCAATAGTTTTTTTATTCGCTTTTAAAACAATTTCATAAATTTGTTTTTGTTGAGGGGTGAATTTTCCACTAGCAGGAAAACAACGAGAAACATCAGAAGTATAATTTTGATAACGAACCCCACAATCTATCAAAACTAAATCATTCGCACCAATAGGACTCTTTTTTTGGTTATAATGCAAAATAGTCGCATTATTGCCAGAAGCCACAATAGTGTGAAAAGAGTTGGTTGCACCATGACTTTCTAAAGCATAATGATAAAAAGCCGATATTTCGTATTCATACAATCCTGTTTGCATTTTTTGCGCTATTCCCTCTAAAGCTGTTTTATTTAAAGCAATAGCTTGTTGAATTAAAGTGATTTCTTCTGGTTGTTTAGTGATCCTTAAATCTGCTACTAAACGACAATTATCCTTTATTCTTAAAAAAGGATAATTTGTTTGAATTAAATTAGCCATTTTTAAAGATACAGAAAGATTGTCTTTTAATTTAAATTTGGATAAATCTAAATAAATATTTTCCATATAACCGAATTTACTAATTTTCACAATATTTAATAAAGAAAATACAAAAGTTTCCAAAAGGTTAATATCTAAACAATTCTTAACAAGAATAGAACTTATTTCCGCAGCTTTGGCAAAACTTAAAGTTTCTCCATCCCATAATTTTTTCACAGGATCTACTGGGTCTAAAAACAAAAAAACTTCTTCTTTTTGTTCGTTTTTAACCATTAATAAAACTACATTTTTCTGTTCTATACCAGTTAAATAATAAAAATTTTTATTAACTTCAAATTCCGCCTTAGCGGAAAGTTCTTCGTTAAACTGATGTTGATCAGAAAAAAACAATACTAGACTATTATTCTCAATTTTTTGAAGCAATGATTGACGATTTTTTTGATAAAATACAGACATTTTTTAAATCCAACTTTTTTATTTTTTTTCTCTTTGGATAGTGTGTTTACGCTCAGACGGACAATATTTATTAAATTCTAAACGCCCTGGATGTTGTTTTTTATTTTTGTAAGTATAATAATGCTCTCTACCGCAATCTATACAAACTAATTTTACTAATTCACTCATTTTTATACCCTCTAAACTTCTTATATTATTAACTCATTAAAAATAATCCTCAATAATAAAGACCATAAAAACTCATTAAAAAGTTTTTATTAAATATAATAAAT